>URTP01000088.1 GCA_900550835.1 uncultured Collinsella sp.
GCTCGATGCGACCGGTGCCGATAGCGGCGTAGCGTGCACGGGCGGGTCGCTTGTGTCCGCACGGTTTGTGGCGCCTGCCGGCGGGGCCTTTGGTGCTGGTGGTGTGGTGGATGCCTCCGGTACGGTAGCACCGCATGTGGTGATTGAGCCCGATGTAGCCACGCCGCCGGCGGGGGAGACCGACAGGGGCGAGGTACCGGGCGATAGCGCGGGCAAGTCTCCCACCGATGCTAGCCCCGCTGCCGGAGAGCCCACCACAGGGCCCACGGCAAATCCCGCGCTGAAACCCGCGGCCGCGACAACCAAGACAACAACGACAGTAACCAAGACCACAGTGTCCACGCCGTCCAAGTCCAAACCCGCCACCGCAACAACTGCGGCACTCCCCAAGACCGGCGACAACAACTGGGTCGTCGCCTCTGTGGCGCTTTTCCTACTGGGGACAGTGCTGCTAGGTGCCGCATATCGCTGCTAGGACCCCGTTTAAGCGAGACCAGGGGAGAGGTGAATGCAGCTATTGCAGAAGTCTTTAGCCTTCTACTAAATCAATTTCTTAGAGATTGGTGCCGTATCAGCTATCGCTGCGACGGCACTTTTTAGTTGTGCTTGATAGCCTCATAACCCGTTACCGATGTTGAGCCTTACACCTCATCTGCCAGAGCGATAAGATAATCGCAATCCAAATGCTGCCGTTTATAAAGCTTCATTTGGACCCAATTGCCTACATCACTGGAGACCAACCATGGGAAACTACTATCAAATTAAAACCGTCGCTTTGGCCCCTCCAAGAAGGCAAATTCAGGCAGGAAAGGTCATTTGCGTTAGCGGGCTTATTTTTACCCTTGGCAGCCCATTTATAGCTTGGCTGCTCAGCGTTGGCGTAAATCGAGTGCCGTCTTTCCCCTTGATATTTTTCGGCTTATTCTTGTTTTTGGACGGTCTCCTAATTATCTTGATCGCTTCGAAGCAGCAAGAAGCACTTCTTAAACTACGCCAATCCCTCCTAGAAGATGATCCACAAATCGTCGCAAGCGCCGAAGAGTTTATGGCTCAGCGAAAGGCCCTGACACAGCAAGGCGAAATTACTGGCATCTTCATTGTCCATAATGCAACCAAGGATCTGTACTACGTAGGCCAAAGCACAAAGGCAATTGATCGGGCGGCCATACAGTTTCTCGGTAGGGGAAATTGCGATGTGTATGCCGACTACAAGTACGGTGACTCATTCAACATACGAATAATCCCGCTGTCGGGAAGCGGCTACGAAAGTCTCAATGAGCTAAAACGCGCAGCGATACAAGCGCTCGAAACTGCTGGCGAGGAGCTTTATTAACGGCGAATGTTAGGATAAATGATATGGCAAACTCAAATAACACAGGCAACAACAAGGAATTAACGCCGTCCGTCGAAGAAACGCTTCTTAACGAATCCGGCTCGATTGCCAGGGTCAAATCGTTCTCGTGGATCTGGTTTATCAATAAGGAACGAATCCACGACATAGATCCCGTCCAATGCGGCAAATGGATGTTCTTCTTCTCTCCATTCAAAACCGCCCTCATGGACGACATTGTCGGAACCGCAGTTCTTGATGGCGTCGTCGCAGAGGCCAAATACTCGAATCCCGAAACGCTCATCGCGGCGGGCTCGAAACAAGGTGTCTGCTGCTTTTACCTAAACGGTAACGATAGAGAAAGCCATAAGAGGGTACTGAGCTACATGCTGGAAAACGGGCTAGTCAGGAGGACAAAGAGCGGCAAGCTGTATAACATTTCGTTCAAGTTCGACTCTGAGACCTATGCGGGAAAGTACAAGGGGAGCGGCTTCTCCGGAAAGATAAAGCTCGCGGACTTCGTAGACCTGGAGACGGGAGAGTTTATCTTGGACAGCGGGGCGGATTAATGAACTCTGCTTATGCTAGGGATGACGGGACCGTTCGCGTAGCCGTCGAGCGTCCGGTTGACCTTGGCTTTGACCATGCGGAATGCTTCTTGCCTGCGGTTAATTGGTTCAATGTCGAATGTTTTTCTACTGACGATCTGGATTTTTTGACCGAGTTCGTTAGATCAAACGCTCCGTTTATCTTCGAGCTAGCAGAACGGCAAAAAGCCGGATCGGCGGTTTCGGCGCTGGCCCCTGACGTTCTACTGTTGAACAGCAAATAACCCATGATTTCGCCTACCGACATATCCACCGCCGCCTCCCGCGTGCTTGCTCAATACGACGTCAGCAAAGCATATTTATTTGGCTTCTTTGCCCGAGGCGAGCAAACGCCTGATAGCGATATTGACTTGCGCCTAGTCTGCGGCAACACCATGACGTTCGGCACGCTGTACGAACTCTCCCATGAGCTCGAGAAGGAACTTAGACGATAGGTTGATATCGTCACCAACCCTCCAGAGCACATGCGCCCGGCTTTCCGCAAAAACATCGAACGGGAAGAGGTACGCCTTTATGTCTCAACATAAACGAAACGATGAGTTTACGGATGCAACCATACAGCCCTATCCGCCCAAAGAGCCTAACGCCGAAAGCCTACAGGCCATCCGCGAAGGGGATGCGTTCTTTGCCAGTGAAGAACCAGGCCGTTTCGACAACTCCGCCGACCTTATCAATGCGGCTCTAAATGCCCCTGAAATGTGAGAAAATTCATTCACCGAAGAGACAGTCGTCTTGGAGGTGCCAGATCGGCGAGGTACGTACCTCGCCATTTTTGACAACGACGGATATTGGCACTATCCCGCTTCCTGGCATAGCCCGAGGGCTGACGAGCGCGACCGTGTGACTTCTGGGTATGCCTTGCAGCTCTTCCCATTCATTTGTATGCTTGACTTTGATTTTGGTCGTAAGGCGCGACCAACGGAATCAAAAGAAAGCCTACCGGGAAGATCTTGGTCGCAGAGCACGACCAACGCAATCAAAACAATGCTCGCGGAGAAGGCGCCTTCAGTCGCATTGATTGGAGGCGCCTCTAATACCAAGAGATATCTACTCTGCCGGAGAGCCAGGAGCAAAGGTGGCGGTCGAACGCGCCTGATAACGGGTATCGCTCTAACGAAACCAGTACTACGCTTGGATCCAGGGTCTCGTTTCCAGAAGCCGCTCCCGCGACAAGCTCGTCAAAGAGCTAAGGCGCAATTGCGTTGTGCGTGCCGGCGACCCGTCGCGCGTATAGAATCTAAGCATCCGCACAACAGCAATGAAATTGATTGGACGCCACATGGAGATCCCCAACACCTGTGCAGCAATGTATACGACTTTGCGTTTTGCCCCGAGCCCTGCTACGACCGCCTAGTCGACCTCACCGATCCCGAGGACTGGGGTCCCAGTAACCGCATCCTCAAAAACTACCTGTTGTTCTCGTTTAGTCGCGCGGTGTTCCTGACCGAGCGCGACGTGGACCAGACCGCGCCGTCCAACCTGCCGTTGGTGTTCGACGACGATCGCTGCCTATTCAACACAGGCCTGTACACGCGCCGTTACGAGACCATCTACGGTCTGTTTGAGCCCAACACCAAGCCCGATGCGCGCCAGCGCTGGTTTTTGAAGGGTTTCTTTAAGGAAAGCGATCCCATGCTGGTCTCGTTTGAATACCTGCCGTGCCGCGTGCGCTTTGCCGAGGACCCCTCCGAGCTGGTCTTTGACTACCGCCTGCCCATCCGTTCCAACATCGACCACATTCTGGGCGACGAGGAGAACCTCACGCGTATTCCCGCCAGCCTGATGGGGGAGGGCAACTCGCTGCTGCTGCGCCGCGCCTTTGAGGGAGCCGTCGTCGAGGCCGCCCGCCGCGCCGCCGCCAATTACACGCTCGCCGTGCCGCAGTTCTACGGCGGGCGGTCGGATCCAACTGCTGCTGCCGCTGTGCCTAACCGGCGACAAGCCCGAACTGGCGCTGACCATCCAGCGCGAGGACGGCTTCTACGCCGCGCGCACCTGCCTCACGCTCGACATGGCCTATAACAATGCTCGACTTATCTGCCGTCCCGAGACCTCGTGGATTAAGCGATAAAGGGTGGCTTAACTGCGGTTTTGCCGATTGCCTTGGTTGTTTTGGCTTGGCTAGCACCCACGAATTTAAAATCGAGGGCAAAAAGTTCTTGGTAAACCGCGCGCGGCTATGTTAGTATCTCTTTTGCCGAAAGGCGACGGGCGATTGGCTCAGGGGTAGAGCATATCCTTCACACGGATGGGGTCACAAGTTCGAATCTTGTATCGCCCACCATCTAAAGCACAGGTCAGAGGTGTTAAGCCTCTGACCTTTTTCTTTTTGACACCAAAATTGAAGCGAAGTTACCTAAGGCGTTATATGTTACGCAGTTCACCTTAGGTGTCGTCATTGCGCGTTTTGCAAAATGCGTCTGCGTTCATTCATTGAATTCCCTGCGTAATCTATGTGCAATTGTGGAGACAGAGACCGCTGGCTCACAGCTTGTACCAGCGCGTTCATGCCTATGGCGGCTTTTCAACGGATTGCGTCAAGCTTTTGGTCAGCGTTTGGTCAGCTTCCGGTACTTACCCGCATGATGCCCCGGTAGATAATCGTCCACGACCACAACCGCACGGTCTACGGCCGATACCAGGGGAGGCGCAAATGGACGAAATCGTCTGCGCAAACACCGCATTCCGCTATTGGCGCTGCCCACCGCAGGTGCGCGACCTCTACCCGCGCCTACCCAACTCCGAAGAAGGCTGGCGAGCTCTATCCCAAGCCCCTTTCGTAACCGACGTCCTCAAGACCCCAGTCATCACAGCAGCATCAACTCGAAGCAACCTACATTCCGAGACAAGACGGACCATCCGATGGAACAGCGCCTATACAGAGAAGGTCTCGATCGACACGGGCATGGGCTTTAGCGTCACAGACCCTCTTCATACGCTATTCACCATGACTCGAAGCGTTTCTTCATGCGACCTGGTTCTGGCCATGTACGAGCTCTGCGGATGGTTTTCGGTTTTTAAACCATCGCCCGCGGTCGACATGGCACTTGAGCAAGCAAAATCAGAAGAAGAGCAGTACACCACAGAAAGTCTTTTTGAACTAGATGAAACCCAAGACGAGGCCCCATGGAAGCGAGTCTATGCTCGGGCGAGCCAGAAGGACAGCGAGAATGATCAAAGTGGGCAGCAGAATGACGGATCCGGAAATAAAGCAAACGGAAAAGGCACATCGCTCTGGATGAGAAAGCCTCTTATTGAAATAGAAGAACTGCACAAATTTGCAGCGAAGGTTAAGGGCGAGATGTGGGGAAAACAATTCTACGAAGCCGCACGGCAGGTAATGGGTATTGCGGCATCCCCGCTAGAAGTTGCTGGAATCATGTTGCTAAGTCTTCCGAGGCGTACTGGCGGAGCGGAGTTTAAAAACATATACGTCAACGACTTAACACCGCTGTCGAATTCAGCTCGAAAAATCGCAGGTCAGAAAATCTGTTACGGCGATATCGTCATCGTAAACCCAATAATAATGAAAGCTGTGATTATCGAACTTCAGGGAGAGGTTATCCATGGTTCAGGCGCCGTGCTGGACCACGATGCCGCACGAATGACAGCATTACAAAGCATGGGATACGACGTATTTCTTGTAACCCATGACATGCTCAATGATCACGATCAGCTTGATGCCATCATTCACAGTGTGTGTGAGCGATTGGAGTTGCGCTACAAACCAAAAACCGAGGCGATGAGATGCGCTGAGACCAGATTGCGAGCCAACGTTCTGTGCAATTGGCTTGGTATTGGTAAGTAATAATGTTCAAGTGAGCATTATTACTACTTTATATGCTGCAGTAATTAAGTGCCATTTTAAAACCACGCCGGTTTACTACGTTGGATTGGGGGTAGCTGAGCACACCGAATTCGTCGCTCGTAAAACCGCAGGTAGAATGCCTGCCCGTTTTGCGAATGTAGGCGTGTGGTCGGAAATCCGGGAATCGTCGTAGTAAACCGGTCCGTTTATGAAGCGACCAGCTGGCGCGAGCTGCGCACGGTTCAGTAAATTGACCCGAAGGCGCGGAGAGGGGCTCAGACGAAACCCTCCCGCGGAAGCACCGCGGATTGCTTTGTTCTGGCCGGCGACACCTGGGGCGCGCCCCGCGGGCTATTTCGGGCATCGTGTGTCCCTTCGGCCCCGCGCCGTTCCACGCACCGTAAAATCTTTTCCAAAATTGTCCTTGCATCGTGGTCCGAGTTCCCGTATAGTACTTCTTCGCACGGGGGCGTAGCTCAGCTGGGAGAGCGCTTGACTGGCAGTCAAGAGGTCAGGGGTTCGATCCCCCTCGTCTCCACCCGAGCATTGAACTAGGCTCCAACGCAAGTTGGGGCCTATTTTCATATTAATCGATTTACACATCTGTTGGCTGGGCAGCATCTTGGCTACATATCCATTGTTAATCATGAATATGAATGTTAATAACTTTACGTCTGTGGATGGCAAAGCTAGTCCGCAGCACCAATAACAAAGAGGCCAGGCGTAACGCCCGGCCTTAAAACTCTCTGGTGGGCCCTCCGGGATTCGAACCCAGAACCCAGGGATTATGAGTCCCCTGCGCTAACCGTTGCGCCAAGAGCCCTTATGAACAGTGAATGCAATTCTAACAAAGGCAACTCAGACCTAATTTCTTCGCTTCACGACGTGAAATACTACCATGCACGAGCAAGTCGCACAACGCAAGATCAAGCCCGATGCTAATCAACAGCAATTCTAGGCGTGTCGCAGAAAAGACGCGATCTAAAAAATTTAAGGCCTTTAATTCAGGGCTCCAACACACTTTTGCGTGAAATCAACCTGATGCCATTTCAAAACCATGCCGGTTTACTACGACGAATCGGCGACCCCCGAGCACCGTGTGTTCTCCGTTTGCAAAACCGCAGGTAGGTAGCCTGCCGGTTGCACGAAAAGGCGTGCGTGGTTGGACATTCCTGATTTATCGTAGTAAACCGGCATGGTTCTGAGGCGCTGGGGAGGGGCTCTTCGCAATCGGACCCGATAATGGGACTGGCGGCGCACGGAAAACCCTGTTGAACGGGGCGCGTCGTGTTCCACGCGCCAAGTCGGCCGGCGTACGGGCTGTGCGGGGGCCAGGCGCCCCGCGGGCTGGCGCGGTCCCGTGCGCGCCGACACTCGCGAAAATTTTTCCAAAAATGTCCTTGCATCGTGGTCCGAGTTCCCGTATAGTACTTCTTCGCACGGGGGCGTAGCTCAGCTGGGAGAGCGCTTGACTGGCAGTCAAGAGGTCAGGGGTTCGATCCCCCTCGTCTCCACCCGAGCATTGAATGAGGCTCCAACGCAAGTTGGGGCCTTTTTTCATATAGGCACACAAGGTCAAAGGCGGCACCATGATCCTCCTGGTCGACAAGATCGAAAAAAGCTTCGGCGCGCGCGTCCTCTTTAGCGGCGCGTCCTTCCAGATCAACCCCGGCGAGCGCTTCGCGCTCGTGGGCCCCAACGGCGCCGGCAAAACCACCATGCTCAAAATCATCATGGGCATCGACAGCCCCGATGCCGGCCAGGTCCAGTACGCAAAGGACTGCCAGGTGGGCTACCTAGAGCAGGAAACAAACCTGGAGCACAAGGACACCACCATCCTCGCCGAGGTCATGGCAGCCGCTAAAGAAATTCGCCGCATGGGCGAGCGCGCCAACGAGCTGCAGGCCCAGATCACCGAGCTCTCCGAGCAGGGCAAGGACGTCGACGCACTCCTTAACGAGTACGGCCAGGTCCAAGACCGCTTTGAACACCTGGGCGGCTACGAGCTCGAGAGCAACGCCCGCAAGATCCTGTCCGGCCTGGGCTTTAAGGTCACCGACTTTGAGCGCCCGTGCTCCGAGTTCTCGGGCGGCTGGCAGATGCGCATCGCGCTGGCCAAGCTCTTCTTGCGCCATCCCGACCTGCTCCTTCTGGACGAGCCCACCAACCACCTGGACCTCGAAAGCGTTCAGTGGCTGCGCGGCTTTATCGCCAACTATGACGGCGCTGTGCTCATCGTCAGCCACGACCGCGCGTTTATGGACGCCTGCGTCGACCACGTCGCCGCGCTCGAAAACCGCCGCGTAACCACCTACACCGGCAACTACAGCAGCTACCTCAAGCAGCGCGAGGACAACCTGGAGCAGATGCGCGCAAAGCGTGCCGCCCAGGAGCGCGACATCGCCCACATGCAGGTCTTCGTAGACAAGTTCCGCTATAAGCCCACCAAGGCCGCCCAGGCGCAGGAGCGCATCCGCAAGATCGAGCAGATCAAAAAGGAGCTCGTCATCCTGCCCGAGGGCCACAAGCACATCGACTTCAAGTTCCCCGACCCGCCGCGCTCCGGCGACATGGTCGTGGGCCTGGAGGGCGTATCCAAGTCCTACGGCGACAAGCATATCTACAGCGACATCGACCTCAAGCTCTACCGCGGCGAGCATGTGGCGCTCGTCGGCCCCAACGGCGCCGGCAAGTCCACGCTCATGAAGATCCTCGCCGGCCTGGAGCCGCCCACCACCGGCACCCGCGATCTGGGCACCAACGTCGGCGTCGCCTACTATGCCCAGCACGCGCTCGAGGGCATGACCGAGTCCAACACCGTCCTGCAAGAGATCGACACCGTCACGCCCAAGTGGACCGTGCCGCAGCAGCACAGCCTGCTGGGTGCCTTCCTGTTTAGCGACAACGACGCAATCGAAAAGCAGGTACGCGTCCTCTCCGGCGGTGAAAAGGCGCGTCTGGCCCTGGCAAAGATGCTCGTGGCCCCCGAGGCGCTCCTGTGCCTGGACGAGCCCACCAACCACCTGGACATCGACTCGGTGGACATGCTCGAGAACGCCCTGCAAAACTTCCCCGGCACCATCGTGCTGATCAGCCACGACG
>URTP01000089.1 GCA_900550835.1 uncultured Collinsella sp.
ACACGACCCTTGGCGACGCGGGAGATGTGCAGCAGGCCGTCCTTACCGGGCAGCAGATTCACGAAGGCACCGAAGGGCTGAATGGAGACCACGCGACCGGTGTACTCCTCGCCCGGCTCGGGAACCTTGATGATGAGCTTGATGCGCTCGACGGCCTGGTCGACGGACTCGCCGGTGCCGCCGACAAAGACGGTGCCGTCCTCCTGGATGTCGACCGAAGCACCGGTCTCGTCCTGGATGCCGCGGATGACCTTGCCGCCGGAACCGATGACGTCGCGGATCTTATCGGTCGGAACCTGGATGGAGACGATGCGCGGAGCGGTGCTGCGCGTGGTGTGGCGCGGCTCAGGGATCACATCGAGCATCTTCTGCAGGATGTACGCACGACCCTCCTTGGCCTGCTGCAGGGCGCGGGCCAGAATGTCAAAGGTGAGGCCGGTGGCCTTGTTGTCCATCTGCAGGGCGGTAATGCCCTCGGTGGTGCCGGTGACCTTAAAGTCCATGTCGCCCAGGAAGTCCTCGAGACCCTGGATGTCGGACAGGACCACGGTCTTGCCCTCCTCCTGGATCAGGCCCATGGCGATACCGGAGACCGGGCGCTTAATGGGCACGCCGCCGTCCATAAGGGCGAGCGTGGAGCCGCAGGTCGAAGCCATCGAAGAGGAGCCGTTGGACTCCATGACCTCGGAGACGACGCGGATGGCGTAGGGGAACTCGTTCTCGTCGGGGAGCACCGGAAGCAGAGCGCGCTCGGCCAGGTTGCCGTGGCCGATCTCGCGGCGCTTGGGGCTGCCCATGCGGCCGGTCTCGCCGGTGCAGAACGGCGGGAAGTTGTAGTGGTGCATGTAGCGCTTGCCCTCGGTGGGCTCGATGGTATCCAGACGCTGGCCCTCGTTGAGCATACCGAGCGACAGGACGGAAAGCACCTGAGTCTGGCCACGCTGGAACAGACCGGAGCCGTGAACGAGCGGCAGGTAGTTATCCTTCACCATGATGGGGCGAATCTCATCGGCGGCACGGCCGTCGACGCGCTCACCGGTCTCGACGACCATGGTGCGCATAGCCTTCTTCTCGAGCTTCTTGAGCGCCACGGGAATCTCGCGCTCCCAAGCGGCCTGCTCCTCCTCGGTGAACTCGGCACGGATGGACTCCTTCAGAGCCTCGACCTTACCGATACGGGAGAGCTTGTCGGCGTCGCGAAGGGCGGCTGCCATCTCGTCGTAGTGGGCGAAGATGCGCTCCTGGACCTCCTCGACGGGCTGGTCGAGCGGGTACTCCTTCTTGACGATGGCGCCGTTGACCTGCTCCCACTCGGCGACAAACTCGTCCTGAGCCTGGCAGAAGGCAGCAAGGGCCTCCTGGCCAAACTTCATGGCGGCGAGCATGTCGTCCTCGGAGATCTCCTCGGCGCCGGCCTCGACCATCGAGATGAAGTCGGCGGAGCCACCCAGCTCCAGATCCAGATCGGAGTTCTCGCGCTCCTCATAGGTGGGGTTGACGATAAACTCGCCGGTCTCCACGTTACGGCCGATGCGCACGCAGGCAAGCGGGCCCTCGAAGGGCACGCCGCCGAGCGTCATTGCCAGGGAAGCACCCATGACGTTGATGACGTCAAAGGGGTTGACCTGGTCGGCGACGAGCGAGGTGGCGACGATGTGCACCTCGTTGCGGAAGCCGTCCGGGAAGCTCGGACGAATCGGGCGGTCGATCATACGGGCCGTGAGCGTGGCCTTCTCGCTGGGACGGCCCTCACGCTTGAGGTAGCCACCCGGGATGCGGCCGGCGGCGTACATCTTCTCGTTGAAGTCGACGGTCAGCGGGAAGAAGTCGTAGTTCTTACGCTCCTTGGAGACGACCACGGTGTCGAGCATCGTGGTGTCGCCCTGCTTGACCAGACAGGCGCCGGTGGCCTGCTTGGCAAGCTCGCCGGACTCAAAGGTGTAGGTCTTGCCGTACAGCTCAAAGGTCTTGGATACGAGTGTCATTGTTCTCCTTGACCCCCCAGGCCCCTTGCCTGCGGGCTTCTCATGTGACGCGGGCCCCCTGCCCCCGCCACGCTTCAGAGCGTGATTGTTCACGCCCTTACACAAAAAGAGCGCCCCGCTGCGCAGGACGCTCTTAGCATGTACAAATCCTACTGGATGTTGTCGCGGATGCCCAGAGCCTTGATGAGCTCACGGTACTCGACGATGTCGTTCTTCTTGATGTAGGAGAGAAGACGACGACGACGGCCGACGAGCATGAGCAGGCCACGACGGGTGTGGAAGTCCTTCTGGTGGGACTTCATGTGCTCGGTCAGCTCCTTGATGCGCTCGGTCAGGATGGCGACCTGAACCTTGGGGTTGCCGGTATCGACCGGGGTGTTACCGAACTGGGCAGTCAGCTCCGCCTTGCGCTCTTTGGAAACAGTCATTGTTTCACCTTTCGTTTTGCGTCGCCCACGGGCGACTCGATTCGCCTCGGACTGGGAAGCCGCCGGTGGAGCGAGCAACCAAGGTCGAGGTACCAACAGGTCGGTATGTTACCACAAGCAGCCCGTGCCTGCGCATCATCACCGACCCAACATGAATTCCATCGCACGGAGGCGCTGATCGGTGTGCGTCGCAGCCCACACATGCGAAAGCCCGAGCAAGAACGCCGCCGTATGCGTGTCGATCCTCTCGACCATAAGCGCATCGAAGGTCATGGACATGAGGGCGCGCAGCCACGCGACCTCACCGGTCGACACCAGCTCGGCACCCGGAACGCTCGACGCGCACGACCCGCACATGAGACCGCCCGCCTGGGGCGAAAAATACGACAGCATGGGGTCTCCGCACAGCACGCAGGCCGAAAAATCGGGTCGATAGCCAACGTGCGACAGCAGCTTAAAGACATATGCCGCCACAAGTAGATCCATATGCGCCGCGTCGAGCCCGCTGCCCACCAGGGCAAGCGCTCGCTGCGTTATGGCAAAGGTAAACGGGTCCTCGGCGTCCTCGAACGAGCACACGCGCGCGACCTCGGCGATCGCGCTTGCGGCGCATGTCATCTCGTAATCGGGAGCAGCGCCGAGCGGCGCCTCCATAAGCTCGGCCTGGGAAACCACGTCGAGCGACCGTCCATGCGCAAGCAGCAGATCAACGGTACAGAACATCTCGCAGCGCGCAGCCAGGCGTCCGCCGGGTTTGCGGGCGCCCTTTGCCACGACACGAACCTGCCGACCCCGCTCGTCAAGCATCGTCAGGATCAGGTCCGTCTCTTTGAGCTTCGTCTTATCGAGCACGAGCACTTTCGTGCGATATGTACGAGAACCTGCCATTCGCGCCGCGTGTCCCTAATCCTCGGCGTTATAGCCAAAGCGGCGAATCTGGGCCTCGTCGTCACGCCAGCCGGCCTTGACCTTCACGTCCAGCTCCAAAAAGACCTGGGTGCCAAAGATGCGCTCAAGGTCGCGACGGGCGTCGATGCCGATATGTTTGATCATCTCGCCGCCCTTGCCGATGATGATGCCCTTTTGGCCCTCGCGCTCGACGTAAATGGTGGCGTGCACGCGCAGCACCTTCTTGGTCTGCTCAAGCGCATCGCAAATCACGCCCACGGAGTGCGGGATCTCATCACGGGTGCGGCGCAAGACCTTCTCGCGCACAAACTCGGCAACGAGCGTCTCATCGGAAGCGTCGGTACCCATGTCCTCGGGGAACCAACGCGGACCCTCGGGCAAAAAGTGCGCAACGGTCTCGATGAAGGCATCGACGTTAAAGTTCTTGACCGACGACGTCACGATCTCGTCGTCATATTCCATAAGCTCGTGGGCGGCCTTAAGCTGCTCCATGACCTGTGCGGGGTCGGCTTCATCGGCCTTGGTGAGCACCAGGACCTTCTTGGAACGGGCATTCTTGACACGCTCGGCAACCCAGGCGTCTCCCCTGCCGATCGGTTTAGTGGCATCAATCAAAAACGCGACAACATCGACATCGTTCAGCTCGAACAGCGCGCTCTTGTTGAGCTCGGACCCAAGACCGTCCTTGGGCTTGTGGATACCCGGGGTATCGACAAAGACCAGCTGGTAGCCGGGGCGGTTGACGACGGCGCGCATGCGACGGCGGGTCGTCTGGGCCACCGGCGAGGTGATGGCGACCTTTTTGCCATAGCAGGCGTTGAGCAGCGTTGACTTACCGGCGTTGGGGCGGCCGACCAAGGCCACGAAGCCACTGCGGAAACCGGGCTCAACGTCGCCAAAGCCCGCGAGGCTGTCGTCCTCGTCGCACAGGGCGTCGAGTTCCTCGTCGCTCATGCCCTCAAACGGGTCGAACTCCTCGGCTTCCTCATAGGCCTCGGTCGCCTTAGCATCCGGGGACTCGTCGTCCAAAATTTCATCGATAGGCTGCATATTGTCGGACATGGGAATCCCTTTCTAAATAAAGCCGAGCGCGTGGGCAAATACCAGCAAGCCCACAATCGCGGCGGTGATTGAAAGTACGTATACCGAGGCGGCGGCGATGTCCTTGGCGCGTTTTGCCAGCGGATGGAGCTCCTGGGTCGCCAGATCGACAATGGCCTCCATGGCGGTATTGCACAGCTCGCCGTGAATCACCAGGCCGCAGCAGATGATAATCGTGGCCCACTCGGCAATGTCGAGCCCCACGATGCAGCCGGCAATGATGGTGCACACGCCCGCTACGAGCATAACCGTAATGTTGCGCTCGGTCTTGACGGCGGTGACGAAGCCCTCCATGGCGTAGGAGAACGACTTTAAAAAGGACGGATGGTCCTTGTTCGATCCGGGAATCATAAGCGGCTCCTAGTCGTGGGCATGATTGGTGATGGGGCCGACGTGAACGAGTTTGGGGTCCTCGCCGCGCTCGAGCGCCAGATCGCGCAGGATAGCGTCCTCGCGGGCCTCCATGACCTCGGCCTCGTCGTCCTCGATATGGTCATACCCCAGCAGGTGTAGCATGCCGTGTACGAGCATCAGGCGGCACTCGTCGGCAGGGCTATTGCCAAAGCCGGGGGCCTGACGGGCAATGACCTGCGGGGCCAAGATGATATCGCCGAGCTCGAGCGTCTCGTCGGCGGGAATATCCTCGTCAAAGGCCGAGTCGCATTCAAACGAGAGCACATCGGTGGTGCGGTCGATGCCACGCCACTCGTGGTTGAGCTCGTGCATCTCGTCCTCGTCGACATACGAAAGGGAAATCTCGACTTCACGTTCAACGCCCTCGGCGGCAAGCACAACCTCGCAGATGTGCTCCACCTCCTGCGCGTCGAGCAGCGTATCGAGCTCGGCATCGTTGCTGATCAATACACTCAACGGGACTCCTTTCGGTCGCGCGAGCGCTGCTCGCGCACGTCATCATAAGCATCATATGCCTCAACGATACGACCCACTAGGGCATGGCGCACCACGTCGGCGCGCTCCAGGTGTGCAAACGCCACATCGTCGACACGGCCCAAAATCTTCTCAACATCCGCCAAGCCACCACGACGACCCACCAGGTCGCGCTGGCTGAGGTCGCCGGTAATCACGAACTTGGAGTTGAATCCAAGGCGTGTCAGGAACATCTTCATCTGCTCGGGCGTAGTATTTTGCGCCTCGTCGAGCACCACGAAAGCATCGCTCAGCGTACGACCGCGCATATAGGCAAGCGGGGCGATCTCGATCACGCCGCGCTCCATAAGCTCATCGGTGCGCTCACGATCCATCATGTCAAAAAGGGCGTCGTAGAGCGGACGCATGTACGGATCGATCTTTTCCTCGAGGGTGCCAGGCAAAAAGCCCAGGTTCTCCCCCGCCTCGACAACAGGACGCGTCAAGATCAAACGGCCCACCTCATGGCGCTTGAGCGCGGCAACGGCGAGCGCCATGGCCAGATAGGTCTTACCGGTACCGGCAGGACCCAAGCCAAAGGTGATGGTATGCGAGCGAATGGCATCCACATAGCGCTTTTGCCCGAGCGTCTTGGGGCGAATGACGCGACCGCGATACGAAAGCAGCACGTCATCGCGAAGCGACGTAGCCTCGTGCTCACCATCGCGCAAGACGGCCAGGCAGCGAGAGACATCGTCGGCAGACAGGGTACGGCCGGCCGCCGCCTCGCGAAAAGCATGTTCGAAAAAGCGAGCCACGAGTTCGACCTCGTCCGGGTCACCGCTCACGGCGATGCAATCGCCACGGGCGACCACATGGGCGCGAACCAAGCTCTCGAGTGCACGAAGGACGCCGTCGCCGGCGCCCAAAACGCACGAGGGATCAATTCCCTCGGGAACGGTAAGTCTAATCTTCGAGGCTTCCATGGACCTCCCTGCGCGCATGGACCAAGCCGGAATCATCGACTCCGATGATAGCAACATCGAGCAGGCACGGGGCTGTAAGTCCACAGGTATCGTCAAGACGGGCATGATGGAACGAACCGAGCGTCAGGCTGTCACCATACTCGAGCACGGCACGCTCGACAGTGCCCACGCGACGACGAGCATCGGCAATAGCGAGCTCCTGCGCCGTGTCTCGCATACGACGGCTGCGCTCGGCCATAACCTCGGGCGGCACCTGGTCGGGCATGTCGGCAGCAAGGGTACCGGGACGCTTGCTATAGCGGAACACGTGCAAACGCGAGAAACCCACACGGCGGCACAGCGCCAGCGACTCCTCGAACTCCTCGTCCGTCTCACCAGGAAAACCGACGATGACGTCGCACGAAAGAGACGCCTGCGGCAGGATGGCGCGAATCATGCGCACCGTGTCCTCAAAGGCCTCGGCACTATAGGGACGACCCATGCGATGCAGCGTCGCCGTACAGCCGGACTGCACGGGCAGGTGCAAAAACGGGGCAATACGCTGCGGATAGCGCGCCATAACCTTAAGCAGGCGCTCAGAGATATCCATGGGTTCGACCGAGGAAATGCGCACATGCGCAATAGTCGTGCGCTCCATGATGGCCTCGAGCAGCTCATCGATTTCGACATGCTCGTCGGTCGCGCTCTTGCCATCGTAGGCACCCAGGTTCACACCGGTCAGCACCACCTCGGGCACGCCGGCCTCCTGGGCCTCGCGAACTTGCTCAAGCACGGACTCGACAGGCACGGAGCGCTCGGGGCCGCGCGCCTTCCACACAATGCAATAGGTGCAACGGTGGTTGCAGCCGTCCTGGATCTTCACGCCCAGGCGAGAGCGACCGAGCGCATCGACCACCTCGCCATCGCTGCAGGCGGGAACGCTATCGGACTCAACGCCCAGCACCTCGCAGACACGTTCGGCGACATCGATCTTGGACGGCTCGGCGATCACGCGATCCGAAAGCTCCAACAGCTCCTCGGGATGCAAATTGACCACGCAACCGGTCACGAGCACATAGGGCTCATTTGGATGGGCCAGCGCATGACGGACGGCCTTACGGGTCTTGGCCTCGGCCTCGCCCGTAACGGCACAGGTGTTAATGACGATCAAATCGGCATCCTGGGGCTCCACAATAGCAAAGCCCAGGCGCATAAGATCGGCAGTGATACGGTCAGACTCAACCCGGTTGACACGGCAGCCGAGGTTGACGACGGAAATATGGGGTGCGAGCACGCGGGCTCCTTAATCGAGGATATCGTCGAGGGCACTCTTGATACGGTCGGTCACCGACTTCTTACCGGAAGCGACGTCATCGCCCATCTCGTCGGCAAAAGCACGGAGCAGCTCGCGTTGATTATTGGAAAGATTGGTGGGAACGACCACGCGCAGTTGCACGATCAGGCGGCCACGCGAACCGCCACCGCCAATGCGCGGCATGCCGTAATTATTGACGCTCACGGTGTCGCCGTACTGGGCGCCGGCGGGAACCGTCACCTTAACGACCTCGTCGGGCATAATGCCCTCGACCTCGATCTCGCAGCCGAGCGCAGCCTGCGCAATCGAGATATCGCTCACCAGGTACAGGTCGTCACTGTTGCGCTTAAAGCGCTCATGGTCGGCAACGCGCACGTTGACAATCAGGTCGCCCGAAGGCTCGCCGCGAAGGCCGGCCTCGCCAAAGCCGCTCACACGCAGCTGGCGACCGGTCGAAACGCCGGCGGGAATATCGATGTCGATCTTTTCGTGCGAAGGCGTGCGGCCCTGACCGTCGCAGGTCTCGCAGGGATGGTCGATAACCGTGCCCTCGCCATGGCAGTCGGGGCAAGGCGAGGAAGACTGAACCTGGCCCAAAAACGATCGCTGAACCGTCGTGACGTAGCCCGTACCGTGGCAGCGACTGCACTGCTTTTCCTGTGCACCCTCGGCCCTACCGGTACCGTTGCAGTCCTCGCAAGGAGCAAGGCGATCATAGCTGATCGTCTTTTTGCAGCCGAGCGCCGCCTCCTCGAGCGTCACCGAAAGCGAGATGGCCATGTCACGTCCGCGACGACGCTCACGACGGCTGCGGGCGCCACCGCCGGCACCGCCGCCAAAAAACGACGAGAACAGGTCGTCCATGCCCATGCCACCAAAGATATCGTTGATGTCGACATAACCAGAGCCACCGGGGCCGTCCGCGGTGCCGTAACGGTCGTAGTTAGCACGCTTCTGCTCATCGGAAAGAACGGAATAGGCCTCGTTGAGCTCCTTGAACTTGGCCTCGGCCTCGGGGTCGTCCGAAACATCCGGATGTACGGTACGGGCCTTCTTTAGAAACGCACGCTTAATCGTCCGCGCGTCGGCATCCCTGTCGACGCCAAGCACCTCGTAGTAATCCCTATTTTCCGACACGACCGAATCCTTCCGACTTTCATTATTGTCACAGTGCGTCCTATACCCAAGCTGGGCCGACCGCAAACAAAGGGTTTGATGTTATTGCATTTGATACGGCGAAAGCATGGCCCGTTGCGAG
>URTP01000090.1 GCA_900550835.1 uncultured Collinsella sp.
GCTAGGCGGCGACGTACTGGGCAGCCGTGCCTATGCCGAGGAACTGGCCGATCGCGAGGCCGAGGAAGCCGCCGCGCAGGCAGCAGAAGCCGAAGCCGCGGAAGCCGCCGAGTCCGAGCTCGACGAATACGGCGTCGCCATCGAGGGTGCCGACCAGGAGACGGTTTCAGCTCAGGATGCCGCTGCGCCTGCCCCAGCCGAGCCCCGCACTGCCCGCGTTCTCGAGGTCGGCTGCGGCACGGGCTGCATTTCGCTCTCCCTTGCCTGGGAGCGCCGCGGCCACGTTACCTGCACCGCCACCGATATCGAGCCGCGCGCCATCGATCTGGCCACCAAAAACCGCGACACCCTCGGCCTCACGGCAGATGAGGTTGCCTTTAGCCTCACCAACCTGGTGAGTTCCATTCCCCGCGAAGAGTGGGGCACCTTTGATGTGCTCGTCTCCAACCCACCTTACATCCCGACCGACGTCATGCGCTCGCTGCCGCACGAGGTCAAGGACTTTGAGCCCGACCTGGCGCTCGAGGGCGGCGCCGACGGCCTCGATATCTTCCGCCGCCTGCTCAACGCGGCGCCTTACATGCTGCGCGCCGGCGGCCTGTTTGCCTGCGAGCTCTACGAGGGTACCCTCGATGCCGCGGCCGAGCTCTGTCGCCAGGCAGGCCTTTCGGACGTGCGTATCGTCCACGACCTCACCGATCGCCCCCGCATCGTCCGAGCCATCGTCACCGAGCCCAAGCAACGCCAGTAATATTTATTAACTGGTTAGCAAAAATTATAAAGTAGTTTATAATTAGGACGGCTGAAAGAGGTCGGCCCATGCAACCTCCTACCTTTCGGGAAATCATTGCCCTACTCAAGCACGATGGATTCGTGAAGGTCGCGCAAGTCGGTAGTCATGCTAAGTATGTTTCTGGTGACCGCGTTGTCACCGTGAACGGCTCTGGTGGTGATCGACCAAAGAAGGGCACGTGGGCAAGTATTCGTCGCCAAGCTGGATGGTAGTTGGAGGCAAAATGAGGCAGCGATTTACCTATGACTGCGTTCTCATAAAAGAAGACGATGGTTACTGCGCTAGCTTCCCGCAGATTCCCGGCGCCTTTGCCGATGGCGATACGCGCGAAGAAGCGATTGCCCATGCCACCGAGGCACTGATGGCGTTTTTGGCCGACGACCTCAACAACGGTTTGACTCCGGCAGGGTACGAACGCTCGGCCGAGGTCGTGGCCCTTTCAGTCGAAATCGACCACGGGGACGCTCGGGAAGCGGCGTGCCGAACATTTAAAGACGCAGCGCTGGACCTCAAAGTCTCCGCTCCGCGGATTACCGCGCTGGTCAAAGCCGGAAAGCTCGATGTTGAACTCGTCGACGGCCGTCGGATGATAACGATAGACAGCATCGAGCGTTACGCCGCCCAAGAACGTCACGCCGGCAGGCCAAAGAAGTTCGTCGCAGTCCAATAACCCCCTCACTTTCACCGACTACTAGAGCCGCTCACCAAACCAACATGCGCTCTGGGCAAATAGGTTGAACGTTTCGTGCGAGAATGCCCCACAGTAAACAAACTTGCACCAGAGCGTAAGGGGCTGGCATACACATGCAGACGGTCTATCGGGTATACGAGGGAACGCGCGAGCCGCATCGGCTTGCCGTCGAGCGCACGGCCGAGGTGCTCGGCCGCGGCGGCCTGGCTTTGATCCCGACCGAGACCGTCTACGGTGTCGCCGTGGCAGTCAACGCCTTCTCGGACGCCGTGCCCCAAGATACAAGCGAATTCCCATCGTGGCCGCGCGATCCGCAGGCTGCCGTCAATGGCGCCGCAGTTCCTGCGCTCGGCACCGGCTATCGCCGTATCTTCACTCTCAAGCAACGTGAACTCACGCAAACCGTCGCTTGGCTGGTCGATGGCGTCGAAGCACTCGACCGCTATGGCGTGGATATCCCGGAAGAGGCCCGCGTGCTTGCCCGACGATGCTGGCCGGGCGCCCTGACTATCGTGGTCAAGGCGGCCCCCTGCGTGCCGACCTTTATGCGCGCCGCCGACGACACGGTGGCACTTCGCGCTTCGGCCTCGCCCGTGGTGCAGGCGCTCATTCGCGCCTGTGGCAGCCCCCTTGCCTGCACCAGCGCCAACACGCATGGCGCGCCCGCGCCGGCAAGTTTTATCACGGTGGAGGGTCGCATCCTGGAGGGGGTCGATGTTGCCGTCGACGCCGGTGAGACCCCGTGTCGCGACGCCTCGACCATCGTGTCGTTTCAGCACGGCGAGCTCCAGATCCTGCGCCAAGGCGCACTTCCCGCATCAGAGATCGAACGGGTCCTGTCCGACCCGATGCAATAGAAAGGTTTAAGCGATGTCGTTGAATCTGGGCAGCCTGGGCATGGAAGATGCCTCGTTTGACTTTGGCGGTTCCTACATCATGGCGCTCGACTGCGGCACCACCTCGGTACTTGCGACCATCGTCGACGAGTACGGCTGCATCGTCGCGCAGGCACGTCGCAGCGTCAAAACCAGCTTTCCGCGTCCCGGCTGGGTGGAGCAAGACCCCATGGCGGTCCTTGCTAGCCAGATCGCCGTCATGATGGAAGTCCAGTTTAAGAGCGGTATCCACTCCGACCGCATTGCCGCCATCGGCATCTCCAACCAGCGCGAGACCACGGTGGTCTGGGATCGCGTGAGCGGTCAGCCGATCTATAACGCTATCGTATGGCAGTGCCGCCGTACCGCACCTCTGATCGACGAGCTTGTCGAGCAGGGCGCAGAAGGGCTGGTGCGCTCCCGCACGGGACTCACGCTCGACCCGTATTTCTCGGCCTCCAAGGTGCAGTGGATTCTCGACAACGTCGACGGCGCACGCGAAAGCGCGGCGGCGGGCGACCTCATGTTTGGCACCATCGACACCTGGCTCATCTACAACCTCACCGGCGGCCAGGTCTTTGCCACCGACTACACCAATGCCAGCCGCACGGCACTCTTTAATATCCATACGCTCGATTGGGACGACGACCTGCTGGCACTCTTTGACGTTCCACGTTCCATGATGCCCGAGGTTCGCTGGAGCTCGGGCGACTACGGCCGCGTCGCGAGCGACATCATGACCAACATGCCGCCCATCATGGGCGTGGCGGGTGACCAACAGGCGTCGCTGTTCGGCCACTGCTGTTTCCGTCCCGGCCAGACCAAAAACACCTATGGCACGGGTTGCTTTATGCTCATGAACACCGGCGACGAGATCGTCGAATCCAAGAATGGCCTGGTCTCCACCATCGGTATCGCTGCGGACGGCAAAGTCAGCTATGCGCTCGAGGGCTCTATTTTTGCCGCCGGCTCAACGATGAACTGGCTTCGCAACAACATGGGCATCATCTCGAGCGTGAGCGAGTCGGCACAACTCGCCGCTTCGATTAGCGACAACGAGGGCTGCTACTTCGTTCCGGCCTTTGCGGGTTTGGGTGCTCCCTGGTGGGACCCGCATGCTCGCGGTATCGTGTGCGGTCTGACCGGCGCCTCGAGCCGTGCGACCATCGTACGTGCCGCCTGCGAATCCATGGCATATCAGAGCTACGACGTGCTGCGCGCCATGGAGCAGGACGTGGGGCTTTCGATTGAGCGCCTGTCTGTCGATGGCGGTGCCTCGCGCAACGAGTTCATCATGCAATTCCAGGCCGACCTGCTGGATATCCCCGTGCTGCAATGCGAGACGGTGGAGACCACGGCAATCGGTGCCGCGTACTTGGCGGGTCTTGCCGTCGGCTATTGGGAAGACCTGGAAGAGCTGGAGCAAAATGCCCAGATCGTTAGGACCTTCCTTCCCCACATGTCCGTCGAGCGCCGCGAGCAAAACCTTGCGGGCTGGCGTGATGCAGTCAGGCGCTCGCTCAGCACCTCACAGTAGGGCTGCGATGGGCTGCTCGATACAACAAACCGCTAAACTAATGCATGGCGTGCGGCGGCAACATTGCTGCGCGCCTTGTCAGCAAGGCCGTTTTGCGGCCGCAACGAAAGGGGCAATCAACCCATGACCGTCACCTACGATGCGTCCCGTGTGACGCTTGTCGATCACCCGCTCGTCCAGCACAAGCTGTCGATCCTGCGCGACAAAAACACCGGCACCAACCAGTTCCGTCAGCTCGTGCGCGAACTCGCGCTTTTTGACGGCTACGAGGCCATGCGCGACCTGCCTATGGAAGACGTCGAGGTCGAGACCCCTATCACCACCGCAACGTTTAAGCAGCTCGCCGGCAAGAAACTCGCCATCGTGCCCATCCTGCGTGCGGGCCTTGGCATGGTCGACGGCATCCTCGACCTGGTGCCCTCCGCTCGCGTGGGCCACATCGGCATGGAGCGCGACGAGGTCACCCACGAGCCGCACGAGTATTACTGCAAGATGCCCAAGGATATCGACCAGCGCATCTGCCTGGTCGTCGACCCCATGCTCGCCACGGGCGGTTCGGCCGAGATGGCCATCAGCTACCTGCGCGGGCGCGGTGTCAAGGACATCCGCATGCTGTGCATCGTCGCGGCCCCCGAGGGCCTCAAGTCGCTGACCGAGAAGGATCCCGATGTACATATCTATACCTGCGCCATCGACGACCATCTCAACGAGGCTGCCTACATCGTTCCCGGCCTCGGCGACGCCGGCGACCGCATCTACGGCACGCTCTAGTCGCTGGGCTAAACGGCCGCGGCTGCAAATACGAAGAAACGGTGCGCGCGGACGAACAAAAGGCGACCGCGCGCACTTCTGTTAACGGACGTTTTGCCCTGCAGGGTTCGAGAAAAACGTATTACCGTACCTGCGGCATAAAGAAGGTCTTAAGAAAACGAACAGGTGCGTATTAACCGATGCTTTTTCGGTTGTACTTTAGCGATTGGCTCGTACAATAGTCACCAATGTTTGGCGGGAACTGTTCTGTGAAGCGTTAAAAAGGAAAGTGAGGACGCCAGTGTTTCAGATAGCCGATCTGCTCGCTATCGTTGCAGGCGCCATCGCGGGCGCAATTGCCTTCCTTCCCTTTGTCTTTACGCTCAAGCCGGTTCTTGACGATAAACAGAATGCGGACATGCTCAAGGGTATGGTGAGTCTGGCGGTCTCGGCAATCGCCCTGCTCGTCTTTACCTTGGTTGTGTTTGTGTTGTTCGGAGAGGCATTTCGCATGTTCCTCCTGGGCGAGGCGATCGGCTTCGTGGCCTTTATGGCTGCCTGCACGGTTCGTGTCGTCAAGGCGCTGCGAGATCCTCATGAGGTCGAAAGGTAAGTCGTGGAAATTTTTGAAAAGCTGCCTGATGAGATTAATCATCTGGTCAGCGAGTTCAGCTCCACCCCTGTCGTGGGCGATCTGAGCTGCGGCATCACGCAGTACTCGTTTTGGCTGATCGTCTCCACGATCGTGCTCCTGATCGTCCTGGCCGTGTTCAAGAAGAAGCAGACCCTGGTCCCCAAGGGCTTCTTCGTCAACGGTTTCGAGTACATCATCGAGTACGTCGAGAACGATATCGGCAAGGGCGTCGTGGGTGAGAACTGGAAGAAGCACTTCCCGTTCCTGTGCTCGCTTTTCCTGTTCATCCTGATCAATAACATGATCGGCCTGATTCCGGGAATGAAGCCCGGCACCGGCGCAATCGGCTCCACCGCCGCGCTCGCCATCTTCGCCTTCGTGTACTTCATCTACTACGGATGCAAGGCTCACGGCGTGATCGGCTACATCAAGAGCCTCGCCCCGCAGGGCGTAAGCTTCCCGATGAACGTGCTTGTGTGGGTCGTCGAGCTTTTCTCGACCTTCCTGCGTCTCATCACGCTTGCCGTCCGTCTGTTCTGCAACATGTTCGCAGGACACGTGGTCATGGGCTCGTTCGCCATCATGGCGAGCATGTTCATGCAGCCGCTGCTTCAGCAGGTTTCCGCGGCCCACGCCGTTGGCGCCCTGCCTTCGCTAGCCTGGCTTGCCATCCTCATCCTGATCTATGCGATCGAGCTTGTGGTCGGCGCCATCCAGGCTTACGTCTTCACGGTCCTTACCGCCGTGTATGTCTCCGAGGCAGAGGAGGTCGCGGAGGAGGAGTAGCCTTCCGCTCGCGCCTTAAAGGTAAGCAATTCGTTAAACCGCCGGTGCCCGTACCCATGGAGCCCGGCAGTTATAAAAAAGGTTATCCTGCGTGAAATAAGACACGCACGACAAAGGAGGAATCGTGGGAGTTATCGGTTACGGTCTCGGTGTTATCGGCGCTGGTCTTGCTATCGGCCTGTCTGCTCTGGGTGCTACGGGTGCTATGGCCCGTCAGCCTGAAGTCCAGGGCCGCGTGTTCACCGTCTTCATCATGGGCTCCGCCTTCGGCGAGGCTCTGGCTCTGATCGGCTTCGTTGTCGCGCTGATCGTTAAATAGCACGGAGCGTCAAGTATGAATCTTTCATCCCAGAAGAGCGCGATCGCACTCTCCGCGTCCGCGGCCGCGCTGCTCATGCCGGTTTCCGCGTTCGCTGAGGACGGCGCTGCCGGTGCGGACATCCTCATCCCTAAGATGGCGGAGTTCATCCCGGCGCTTATCGCCTTCCTGATTATCTGGATCGTGCTGGCCAAGGTCGCCCTGCCGGGCATCATGAAAACCATGGAGGAGCGCGGCAAGAAGATCGAGGAGAGCCTCGACGAGGCCGAGAAGACCAAGCAGGAGGCTATCGCCAAGCGCGCTGAGTCCGACTCGATCGTCACCGACGCCCGTCGTCAGGCTGCCGACATCGTTCTCGAGGCCCGTAAGGACGCCGAGTCCGAGCGCGCCCGTATCATCGAGGCTGCTCACAAGGAGGCCGAGGAGATCATCGCCAAGGCCCATACGACCGTCGAGGACGAGCGCAAGTCCATTTACGCCGGTGCCGCGAGCTCCATCGCCGACCTGTCCGTTGCCGTCGCCACCAAGATCGTGGGCGAGGCACTCGAGGACGATGCCGAGCAGAAGAAGCTCATCGAGCGCTACATCCAGGAAGCAGGTAGCCTGAATGCCGACTAGCCGCTATCAGGACAAGGTGCTCGAGACCTACGCGCGCTCCCTTCTGGAAGCCGCTAAGGCCGAGAACCATGTGTTCGAGGACCTCGAGATGATCGAACGCTTGGCTTCTGCCAGCCCCGAGATCATCGCCGTGCTCGACACCATGTCCAAGCGCGACCAGCTCGACCTTCTTCCCAAGGTGGCAGCTGCCTTTAAGTATGTTGCCGAGGAAGACGAGGATGTAGTGGGCGTGACCGTCACCACGGCGATCCCGCTCGACGACGAGCTGCGTCAAACCATCACTAAGAAATGCGAGCAGGACTTCGGCCGCAAGGTATTCCTTATCGAGCGGGTCGACCCGTCTATCGTGGGCGGCCTGGTGCTCGAGGCCCGCGGCGAGCGTCGTGATATTTCCGTCAAGACGCAGCTGCGCATCGCGCAGGAGACCCTCGCAAACTCTGCTAATTCGTACGGAGGTGAAGCCTAATGTCCGAAACCCTCAATGCCCAGGATATCGCCAAGAAACTGCAGGAGCAGCTCACGAGCCTCTCCGCGACGGTCGATACGCATGAGGTTTCAACGGTCGACGAGGTAGGCGACGGCATCGCGCGCGTTTCCGGCCTCAAGAGCGCCATGGCAGGCGAGCTTCTGGAGTTCAAGAGCTCCGATACCGGTGAGACCGTCTTCGGCCTTGCCCAGAACCTTGACCGTGACGAGGTCGGCGCCGTTCTGTTCGGAGCCGTCGACTCCATCAAGGAAGGCGACGAGTGCCGCACCACTGGCCGCATTATGGATATCCCCGTGAGCCGTGCCATGCTCGGCCGCGTCGTCAATCCGCTCGGCCAGCCCATCGACGGCCTGGGCGACATCGTCGCCACGCACCGTCGCCCCATCGAGTTCAAGGCTCCCGGCGTCATCGATCGTACCCCGGTGTGCGAGCCGGTTCAGACCGGTCTGCTCGCTATCGACTCCATGGTGCCTATTGGCCGCGGTCAGCGTGAGCTCATTATCGGCGACCGTAAGACCGGTAAGACCGCCATCGCCATCGACGCTATCCTCAACCAGCGCGGCAAGGGCATGGTCTGCATCTATGTCGCCATCGGCCAGAAGGCCTCCACGGTTGCCAACATCCGCGAGACCCTCGCTCAGCACGGTGCGCTCGACTACACCATCATCGTTTCGGCCACCGCTGCCGATTCCGCCCCTATGCAGTACATCGCGCCTATGGCCGGTGCCGCTATCGGCGAGTTCTTCATGTACAACGGCGAGGACGGCAAGCCCGCCAGCGAGACCAACCCCGGCGGCCACGTGCTCGTCATCTACGACGACCTGTCCAAGCAGGCTGTGGCCTACCGTCAGATGTCGCTGACGCTGCATCGTCCGCCCGGACGCGAGGCCTATCCTGGCGACATCTTCTACCTGCACTCTCGTCTGCTCGAGCGTGCTGTCAAGATGTCCAAGAAGAACGGTTACGGCTCCCTG
>URTP01000091.1 GCA_900550835.1 uncultured Collinsella sp.
AGTTCCGCACGCAAAGGAAAGCACTTAATGTGCTTTCCGTCTTGCGCAGGACTGTTCGAGCAGGGAGCAAACATATGCTCCGCCACCCGGACAGGTCAGACCTGCTAGCAGGTCGGATACTCGCCCTCCCAGACGATGCGACGGTACTGATCCGGATCGGTGTCACCTTCCGTGGAGAAGCAGAGCACAGAGCTCGTCTTGTCCAGGCCGATGAGCTCCTTGAGCTCGGCGTACTCGGGATCGAGCATAAGGGTCTCGACCAGACCGGTGGTCACGGCGCCGGACTCGCCGGAGATAACGCGCGGGTCGCCCTTCTCGGGAGCGCCCAGGGTGCGCATGCCGCGAGCGGTGACCCAGTCGGGGCAGGACACGAAAGCGGTGGTGTGGTTGCGCAGGATATCCCAACCCAGGATGTTGGGCTCGCCGCAGCACAGGCCGGCCATGATGGAGGGCATGTCGCCGTCCACGATGCGCGGGTCGCCGTCGCCGGCGGCAGCGCCCTTGTACAGGCAGGCGGCAGGCGCGCACTCGACCACGACGAAGGTGGGCGGGTTATCGGGATACAGGTTGGTGAAGTAGCCCACCACGGCGCCGGCGAGCGAACCCACGCCAGCCTGGACAAACACGTGCGTCGGGCGGTTGATGGCCATCTCGCGCAGCTGCTCGGCAGCCTCGGAAGCCATGGTGCCGTAGCCCTCCATGATCCAGGACGGGATCTTCTCGTAGCCCTCCCAGGCGGTATCCTGAACGATGACGCCGCGCTCGCAGGCGTCGGCCTCGGCGGCGGCCATGCGCACGCACTCGTCGTAGTTGACCTCTTCGATGGTCACCGTGGCGCCCTCGGCGGCGATGTTATCGAAGCGGGGCTTGGTGGAACCCTTGGGCATGTGCACGACAGCCTTCTGGCCCAGCTTGTTGGCAGCCCATGCCACGCCACGGCCATGGTTGCCATCGGTAGCGGTAAAGAAGGTGGCCTGGCCAAAGTCCTTGGCAAGCTGATCGGAGGTCAGGTAATCGAAGGTGCACTCGGCAACGTCCTTGCCGGTCTCGTCGGCAATGTAGTTGGCCATGGCAAACGAGCCGCCCAGGACCTTAAAGGCGTTGAGGCCAAAGCGATAGCTCTCGTCCTTAACGCACAGGTTGGACAGGCCCAGGCGCGCGGCCTGGCCGTCCAGGCGGGCAAGCGGAGTAACGGTGTACTGGGGGAACGACTGGTGGAAGGCGCGGGCCTTCTTCACGTGGTCGAGGCTCATGATTCCCAAGTGCTTGTCATCGCTCTTGGGCATCGTGTTGCCCGCCCACTGGATCTTATCGGCCATACGGTGAACTCCTTAAGTTCTCTCTTGCCGGCCCCCGCATACGCGTTTCAGCCCGATCCCATTCACACGGCTGAACTTTTATGTGGATGCCAAACAAAAAGTTTGTTAGCACTGTTCTATCACACTTTTTGATTGGAAAACCTAACAAATTGTTTGTTGCCGTAATCGGTACCTTTTCGCCGCCGAACGGTCACATAACACAGCGACGATTTCGTTATTTGCGAACAAGTGGGGTTTATGGCACAGTGAGCCCAAACTAATTTTTAGGAAGGCACCCATGACCCCCGCACAGATTGAGTTCTACAAGCGCCTTGCACACGGCCTGGCGCTCCAATTTGGCCCCAACTGCGAAGTCGTCGTCCACGATCTGGAGACCGAGGACGTGGACCACTCCATCGTGGTGATCGAAAACGGCCACGTCAGCGGGCGCAAACTGGGTGACGGCCCCAGCCATATTGTGTTTGAGTCCATGCACGAGGGCACCACCGACGTGCACGACCGCGAGCCGTACCTCACCAAAACCACCGACGGCAAGCTGCTCAAGTCCTCGACCATCTTTATCCGCAACGACGAGGGCAAGCCCGTCGGCATTTTGGGCATCAACTTTGACATTACGCTTATGAAGGCTTTTGAGCGTTCGCTCGACGCCTTTACCGGCACCGGCGGCACGGGCCATACCGAGCCCGAGCCCATTACCAAGAACATCGGTGACCTGCTCGAGGACCTGCTGCACGAGTGCGAGCAGTTTGTGGGCAAGCCCGCGGCACTTATGACCAAAGATGAGCGCATTCGCGCCATCGGCTACCTCGACCGTCGCGGCGCCTTCCTCATTTCCAAGTCGAGCGAGCGCGCCTGCGAGTTCTTTGGCATCTCCAAATACAGCTTCTATAGCTACCTCAATGAGGCCAAGGCGGCAGCAGGCGACAAGTAGGCACTCACCTGGATTGCCCCTCCCCTTTTGGGCGCGAGTTCTGGAAAGCATGAATCCAAGACCGAGCCGCTTGGGAAGTTCCATATAATCGATGTCATTAGTATTTCGAAAGGGTGGAACAGAATGGCGTTGAGCAAGGCATCGTGCACCGGTCGCGGATTGATTCCGGCAATTGGTGGACATGTGCACCGCATGTTCGATGAGGGTGAAGACGACTTGTTTTCGCTGAGCCTTGACGACGTGATGGATGATCGCCCGTGGACCGCCGACGAACTCATGGGCGGCGGGGCTCGCCCGTCAAGCCCCAATCCCGCACTTGCGCCTAAGCCCGCATCTGCGCCGGCTCCTGCGCAGTCGCCTGTTTCGACGCCCGCGTCTGCGCCCACACCCACTTCGGCGCCCACGCCCACTCCCCGCCCCGCAAGCGACCCGTCCGAGACGGCGGCGTTTCTCGCTGCAGCGACGCAGAGCAAATCGCCCGACAGCACCGTTATGTACAGCGCCCAGCAGTTGCCTGTTCCTGCGGCACGCAAGCCTCCGGTCACAAGGCTCGATGAGCCCGTTGCCCATCAGGTTGCCTACGATTCCTGGGCTGCAGCCGATCTGGATGAGACCTCTACCGGCATGCCGGCGCTCGACGTTCCAGTTAACCCGCTTTTTGCCGCCAACACGAGCGCCGCGGGCTATGAGGGCGGTGCGGCATATTCCGATTATTCCGATGGCTATGCTGACGCCGGTCGCATCGAGACCGAGGATTATGGCACCGCATCGAGCGATTATCTCAACGATCCGTACGCTGCCACGCCTGCACCGGAATATGACCCGGAGGCCGCGTCCGCACCGGCGTATACCAAAAGCACGGGCGAAGAGCGCTTCGCCGATTATTACGCCAAGGAAAAGGCGCTGCGTTTCTCGGAATTTCCGCAGGCAGTCAAGGTTGCCTTTATCGCCATTGTCATTGCCCTGCTCGGCGTCATTGCGTTTGAGGGATTCCGGCTGTTCTCCGGCCCCACCCAAGCGGAGTCGGAGACCCAGCAAAAAGAGAACGATGACGAGTACCTGGACATCAACACCCTCAAGGGCGACCCCAACGACGGAGACGACGAGTAGCGAGAGCTGAAGGCGGCCGCAGGATCCCGCATCCAGCACCGGCTTCTAAGTGCTGTTTTGT
Source organism: uncultured Collinsella sp. (assembly GCA_900550835.1). Classification (GTDB taxonomy): domain Bacteria; phylum Actinomycetota; class Coriobacteriia; order Coriobacteriales; family Coriobacteriaceae; genus Collinsella. The sequence continues at coordinate 3,422 of URTP01000091.1, forward strand.
CATCCAGCTACACTTTTCCGGATAATTTGCCTATCGAATTTGACACTTTTCCGAAGTTATAAGGTGCCCATCTTCGACACTTTTCCGTACTTTTATACGGGACACGCGTTCCGGTTGAAGCGCCCTGCGGAAACGGCATCCCGGAATAAACGCTCAAACTGGGATACAGTTTCCGCTGAGGCTCCATCCGGAAACCGTGTCCCACTCCGAGCGCCAATTCTGGGATGAACTTTCCGCCAGAGGATTCAGCCGGAAACGGCGTCCCACTCTGAAGCGAAATTCTGGGACGCGGTTTCCGGTTGAGGGCTGTTCCGGAAAGTGCGTCCCATTCCAGGCGCGGATTCCGGGATGCACTTTCCGTTTGAAGCTCCAACCGGAAAGCGCATCCCACTCTGGAGCCGAATTCCGGGACACGCTTTCCGCTAGAGGCTCAAGGGGAGGGACTGCGTCCCATTCTGAGCGTCGAATCCGGGACGCAGTTTCCGCTCCAAACAAAAGGCCCCGGCTCGCGATGGAGCCGGGGCCAAAGGCGCAGCATATGCAGTTGATGGTGAGCGCGGACAGCCCGTCAGTAATGCCGCCCGCGCTCTACCCTACCCGCGGTGACGGGCGCGGCTGTACGGCGTATCCACCATGGGCAGATCCGGACGCAGCTTGCCGTCAAACGCGCGGTAGGCGTTCTGCACGGCGGGCGCCGTGGGGATCGGGGGGATCTCGCCGATGCCCTTGCCGCCGTATGCCACGGGCAGCAGCTCGTCCTTCTCCACGTAGATAGCGTGGATATCCGGAATCTCGGGTGCACGGAACAGTCCGAGCGTACCGTACCTTGCCTGGGGTACGCAGTCCTTAAGCGGCCAGTCCTCGGTAAGCGCATAGCCCATACCCATGAGCACGCCGCCTTCGATCTGACCCTGGATGGAGATGGGGTTGACCACCTTGCCGGAATCGTGCGCGGCATAGACCTCGCTCACGCGGCCGTCGTCGTCCAAAATGACCACATGCGTGGCAAAGCCGTAGCAGATGTGGCTCTTGGGGTTGGGAACGTCGGCACCCAGTTTGTCGGTCGGCTCCAGGTACACGTAGCCAAACTCGCAGCCCTCGAGCGCCTTGATGGCGGCCGCGGGATCCTGAGGATGCATGCCCTGGCCGGCGACGAGCTCCTGCGTGCGCAGCTGATAGGCGCGACCGTCGTCGTACTCGATCTTGACGCCATCACCATGGGCGCTCACCGGGGCGGTAGGCGCAGGCTTGCCGGCCTCGATGCCAAGCATGGCATCGCGCAGCAGGAAGGCAGCGCCGCGCACAGCCTCGCCGGTCACGACCGTCTGACGCGAGCCAGACGTGGTGCCGGAGTCGGGAGCGTTCTCGGTAGAGCACTCGCCGTTGGCGATGCAGCTCAGCGGCAGACCGCAGGCCTCGGCAACGTCCTGCAAAAAGACGGTGTTGCAGCCCTGGCCGATGTCGGACGTGGCGGCATAGACCACAGCCACGCCGTCCTCGATGCGAATCTTGCAGCGGCCGGCATCGGGCAGGCCCACGCCCACGCCGGCGTTCTTCATGGCGCAGGCAATACCGGCGTGTCCGGGATGCGCATAGTAGGCATCCTTGACCTCGAGCAGCGTCTCCTTAAGCGCCGTGGAGCAATCGGCAATCTGGCCGTTGGGCAAAACCTCGCCCGGCTCGATGGCGTTACGGTAGCGGATCTCCCACGGATCCAGGCCGACCTTCTCGGCCAGCAAGTCGATCAGGCTCTCGAGTGCAAACTCGGACTGGCAAACGCCAAAGCCTCGGTACGCGCCGGCGGGCGGGTTGTTGGTGTAGTAGCCAAAACCGCGGATGTCGGTGTTCTGGTACTTGTAGGGACCGACGGCATGCGTGCAGGCGCGCTCGAGCACCGGGCCGCACAGCGATGCGTAGGCGCCGGTGTCAAAGTTGATCTCGCAGTCCAGGCCGGTAAAGTTGCCCTCGGCGTCGCAGCCCAGCGTAAAGGTGCCGTCCATGGCATGACGCTTGGGATGGAACGCGAGCGACTCAGCGCGCGTGAGCTTGCACTTCACAGGACGCTGGAACTTATATGCGGCGAGCGCGGCCAGGTGCTGGACCGAAACGTCCTCCTTGCCGCCAAAGCCACCACCCACGAGCATGGTCTCGACAACCACACGCTCGGGCTCGTTATCCCAGCCAAACATATGGGCGCACTCTTTGCGCGTATCGTAGGCGCCCTGGTCGGTCGATTGCACCTTGACGCCGTTCTTGTACGGGAAGGCGACGGCGCACTCGGGCTCCAAGAAGGCATGCTCGGTAAAGGGTGTGGTAAAGCGCTGCGTCACGGTAAACGCGCTCTCTGCCAGCGCCTTGGCGGCGTCGCCGCGCGTCACATGGCGGCTCTGGCACACGTTGTCCTTGAGCTCCACCGTGTTGCCAAAGGCAAAGAAGCTGTCGTGCAGGCGCGGGGCGTCGGCAGCCCTGGCCTCGACAATGTTACGCACGGGCTCCAGCGGCTCGTAATCGATCTTTACGAGCTTCTTGGCCTTCTCGAGCGTCGCCTCATCCTCGGCAACCACCAGCACGATGGCATCGCCCACGCAGCGGGTGATATCGCCCTGGGCGATCATGACGTCCCAGTCCTGGATAAGGTGGCCGACCTGGTTGACCGGCACGTCCTCGGCGCGCAAGATGCCCACCACGCCGGGCAGGGCCTCGGCCTTGGAGGTATCGATGGAGAGCACGCGGGCGCGCGGATACTTGGAGCGCACGGCGCTGGCGTAGGTCAGACCCGGCTGATCGAGCTCGTCGATGTCATCGGGATACTTGCCCTCGCCGAGCACCTTCTTGCGCACGTCGATACGGAAGGCGCGCTTGCCCACGCCGTAGTCGTCGCCGCGCTCCAAGTCCTCGTCGATCTGCTTTTCGCCGCGGAGCACCGCAGCGGCCAGCGAAATGCCCTCGATAATCTTCTTGTAGCCGGTGCAGCGGCAGACGTTGCCGCGGATGGCGTACTTAATCTGCTCCTCGGTGGGCTCGGGGTCCTCGGCGATCAGCGCCGCACCCGCCATGACCATGCCGGGGATGCAAAAACCGCACTGCACGGCGCCCACGGCGCCAAAGGCGTACACAAAGGCCTCGCGCACGTCCTCGGGCAGGCCCTCAACGGTCACGATGTTGCGGCCGGCGGCAAGAGCGGTGGTCAGTACGCACGCCTTGACGGCCGCACCGTCCACGTGAATGGTGCAGGTGCCGCAGGCGCCCTCGGAGCAGCCGTCCTTGGCGGAATGGATGTGCAGGTCGTCGCGCAGGTAGCGCAGCAGCGGTTTGTTTTGGGTCGTCGTGTGCTCGACGCCGTTAACGGTAAAAGTGAATTCCTGTGCCATGGTGATTCCCTTCTACACGCCGGCGGCGATGCCGGTGCGGTCGTGGATGGCGCCATGCAGGCAAACGACGGCGCACATGCCGCACGACAGGCAGTCCGCACCGTCGATGTGGGCGCAGTTGTCCTCGATGCGGATAGCGCCGGCAGGGCACTTTTTGGCGCACATGCCGCAACCGATGCAGCTCGTGTCGCAGATCTTGCGGGCAATGGCGCCCTTATCGGTGTTGTTGCAGCGCACCAGAATGTTCTGGTAGCCGGGAACGAAGGCAATCACGCGCTGCGGGCACGCCATGCCACACAGTCCGCAACCCGTGCACTTGGAGCGATCAACGCGGGCGACACCATCGACCAGCGCAATGGCGCCGTGGGGGCAGGCCGTGACGCAGGCGCCACAGCCAATGCAGCCTTCGCTGCAGCGGGCATCGCCGCCCGCGGAGGCGCAACCGCTTCCGCAGGCAACGTAGGCCACGTTATGTTGAATAGTTTTGGCCATAAGAGACTCGCCTATTTCTTAAGGAGATACGAATAGCTGTCGCGCACGGCCTTGATGGTCAGGCGGACGGCCTCGGGCAGACCGGTGTTGACGGCATCGACCGAGACGGTGCGGACCGTGCCGGCGACGCGGACCTTAAAGTGATCCTCGTCCACGGCCAGGAAGCCCTCGTTCTCGGAGTTCTCCATGTCCTGCTCGCTCCAGAACAGGGTGAGCTTGTCCTTGTAGGGACGACCCTCCTGGTAGGGGCAGAACACGGCGCAGTTGCCGCACTCGTTGCACATGCCATCGACATGGACGACCTGATGCTTGGCCAGGCCCGGCACCTTAATGGCAACGTTGGCGCGGTTGGGGCACACGTCGCAGCAGACCTCGCACACCGAGCCGCAGCCCAGGCAGCGAGTCTTGGTGCAGTTGCGCTTGTCGCGGCACAGCGACCCCTTGCGCTCGTAGCAGGCGTCCTCGCGACCGGCCTGAGCATTCTGGTCGGCGTACTTGTTAAAGTCCACACCGGCGATGGCACGGGCAACCTCGGCGGCGTCGGCGATAGCCTCGACCACGGTGGCCGGACCGCGACGGCAGTCACCGGCAGCCCAGACGCCCTCGACGCCGGTGGAGGTGGCGGCAAGGCGACCGCGACGGTCGTGCTCGACGCCCGCGGCATCGTACAGGCTGGCATCGATGCCCTCGCCCACGGCGCAGATCACCGTGGTGGCAGGCAGCTCGACGGTCTCGCCCGTGGCGACGGGGCTGCGACGGCCGCTTGCATCCGGC
>URTP01000092.1 GCA_900550835.1 uncultured Collinsella sp.
CGGAATGTCGAAGCCCCAACGACGCTGCGTGCGGTACATAACGACCGCCGTGAGCAGGGCGCCGACCACGTAGGCCAGGCCGTACCAGTAGATAGTGATGGGGCCCGCCGAGATCGCGACGGGATCAAGCATATGGTAGAGGTCGTTGAGCATATCGATCCCCTGCTCCCTACATACAAATGCGGCCGCGGGCCTTACGCTCGCAGCCGCACATTTGGACGTAACGTCTATGCGGAGCGTACCGTCCGCAGCTTTCGCGTCTTAGAACGGCGCGTACTCGTCGTACAGGTCCTCGGCCTCGCCGGAAGCATTGACCTGCTCAACGCGGGTAACGCCGGGCACATGCTCCTTCAGGATGCGCTCGATACCCATGGAAAGGGTTAGCGAGCTCATGGGGCAGCCGGCGCAGGCGCCCTGCAGCTCCAGCTTGACAACACCCTCGTCGTCGACGCCCACATACTCCATATCGCCGCCATCGGCCTGCAGGTTGGGGCGAATCTCTTCAAGAACCTTCTTAAGCAGCTCTTCGTTAACAGCCACAGGGGCTCCTTTCTCACAATAACGCGGGCACGCCCGCGGACAGGGGCTATGTTACTACAGCCATGTACCCGCTTAGGCGCCAGCCATGCGTGCGGACACGACTTTCACGAGCAGTCAATTTGGGACGGGGCTCTTTTGGCTGTTTTGCCGCCAGCTGGCGTTGGCACGCGCTACTGCCGAGCCTGTCCCCCGGTACCAATCTGGACATCGACGATGACCTGGCGGTAGCTGATGCCGCAGGAGTCGAGAATGCGGCGGCTGATACGGCCGTCATCGGTGTCGGCATACTTATTGTCCAGGTAGACGACCTCGCCCACGCCCACCTGCGCCAGGATCTTGGCGCAGTCATGGCACGGGAACAGCGTGACGTAAACCGTGGAACCCTCGAGGTCCTTGAGCGAGCCACGGTAGTTGAGCACGGCGTTGGCCTCGGCATGGACCACGTAGTTGTGCTTGTCCTGCAGCGGGTCATCGCTCGTACCCCACGGGAAAAAGTCGTCGTTGAGCGCCGAGGGCGTGCCGTTGTAACCCACCGAAAGGATGCGGTGGTTGGTGCTGGCGATGCACGCTCCCACCTGCGTGTTGGGGTCCTTGCTGCGGCGCTGCGCGGCGATGGCCACGCTCATAAAGAACTCGTCCCAGCTAATAACGTCGCGGCGCTTGCCCGACGCGGTTTGATGAAGATCGTCCGACATGGCAGACACCTCCGCAATCGCAATAGTTTGGCCCATTGTAGCAGGTGAAAGGTAGGGGCGCTTATCCCACCAGCCCCTCGCCCTACGCGCGGCGGGGCTTTTGGTTGATGCGGTAGAGCTCGGCGAGACCCCGCAACGTCAGCGCGTCGTCTACCGTCAGGCTATGGCCGACCAGCGCCGCAAGTGCCTCGGCATCATCGCCGGTAATGACGATGGGCACATCGCCCTCCCCCGCGGCCTTGGTCGCGCGCATCTCGGCAAGCACCATGTCGAGCATTCCGTCGATGCGGGCTACCTCGCCCAAAACCACACCCGAGCGCATGGCCTCACGCGTGTTGCGTCCGATGACGTGCGTTGGCGCCGAGGGCTCAACCTGGGGTAGGCGCGCTGCTGCCGCCGAAAGCGAACGGGCGCCGAGGGCCAGGCCTGGCGCGATAACGCCGCCCACAAAGGTACCGTGCACGTCGATGACCTCGATATTGGTCGTCGTGCCCAGGTCAATCACGATGCACGGCGAGCCGTAGACGGCGCGGGCCGCCACGGCATCGGCGATGCGGTCGGGGCCGATCTCGGCCGGATCGTCGTAGTGCACGGGTATGCCGGTCTTAAGTCCCGGCCCCACGGTGAGCACGCGCCCCGTGCAGGTGCGGGAAAGTGCCGCCTTCCACGGGCGCTCGAGCGCCGGGACTACACAGCTCAGCACGGCCGCGGCGGGTGCAAGCACCCCGGGCACACCGGCATCGGCGGCGAGCGCGCCCATGACCTGCACAAGTCGCATGCGCGCTTCGTCGGCCGTAATGCTCGACGGCGTCGTGATCTCGCATGTCGCAAGCGGACATTCCTGCGCCGCGGCCGAATCCTCTGCAAACAGGCCAAAGCGAATGAACGTGTTGCCCACGTCGACCGTCAATATATATGCGCACCCATTAAGCATCGTCGGCGCTCCTTTCGTCTGCCCAGCAGTATATCCCGATGATTATTCTGGGACGGGGATTTAAAAATCATTGCGTACCTGATGATTTTTAAATCCCCGTCCCAGAATAATCATCCTTCGGCTTCGCTTGGGATAGCTAAAAAAGCCCAGTCCCAAATTAGCTGCCGTGCCGCTATACTGGTGCGCGGTCGTTTGCGAGCTCACGCGGCGGCCCTTGGTAACCCGACTTCCCGCGCCGTATCCGTAACGGCGCTCCCGGGGGAAGCGGATATACGCAAAGGAGTTTTATATGAGCAATCCCTCGAACCGCGCTTCGATGCGCGGGCAACTCACGCTGCGCGGCGTCGTCATCGGCGTCCTTGGCTGCGTGATCATCACGGCAAGCTCGGCCTACACGGCCCTCAAGATGGGTGCACTCCCCTGGCCGATTATTTTCGCTGCCGTCATCTCGCTGTTCTTCCTGAAGCTCATGGGCAACGCCAGCCTCAACGAGGCCAACGTCACCCACACCATCATGTCCGCGGGCGCCATGGTCGCCGGCGGCCTGGCGTTTACCATCCCGGGCGCCTGGATGCTGGGCTATGCCGACCAGATCAGCGTGCTCGACTACAATGAAACCGGTGTGGAACTACGTTGGGAAGGAGAAGGCGTGAATGGCAACGGCGCTCATCCACCGCCACTTCATCGTGGACGCCGCGCTGGAGTTTCCCACCGGCAATGCCGCAGCTCAGACACTGCGCGCCACCGAGGCCGGCGGCAAGACCGGCAAGCAGCTCTTTGGCTCCATGGCCATCGCAGGCATCTACAGCGTGCTTCGCGACGCTCTGGGCGTGGTGCCCAGCATGCTGTGCACGCTCAATATCCCCGGCGTGACCTTTGCCATCTATAACTCGCCCATGCTGCTCTCCATCGGCTTTTTGGTTGGCTTCGCCCCGGTTGCCTTCTGGTTTGCCGGCGCGCTGCTAGGTAACTTTGGCATCATCGTGGGCGGCACCGCTGCGGGTCTATTCGACGTTGTGACTGCGCAGGGCATCGTCAAATCGCTCGGCATGGGCCTCATGATGGGCTTTGGCGTCGCCGTCGTCCTCAAGGACATCCTGCCGCAGGTCGCCGGCATCGCCCGCGGCCTCGCCGCCGACAGCTCCAGCGACACCGACGAGCAGTCGCTCATCTCGGGCTCGCTTAAGCTCGACGCCGGCATCATCGGCCTGGGTACTGCCGCCATAGCCGTGATCGTCGCCATCGCGCTCGACCTTGGCCCCGTCCCGGCCGTCATCGTCACGCTGTTCACCTTTGTCACCACTATCATGAGCGCGCAGAGCTGCGGCCAGACGGGCATCGACCCCATGGAGATCTTCGGCCTCATCGTCATGCTCATCGTGGCTGCCTTCGCACAGATCGCCCAGGTCAAGCTGTTCTTTATCGCCGGCATCGTGGCCGTGGCATGCGGCCTTGCGGGCGACGTCATGAACGACTTTAAGGCCGGCGCCGTGCTGGGCACCGACCCGCGTGCGCAGTGGATCGGCCAGGCCATCGGCGGCATCGTGGGCGCCCTGGTCGCCGCTGCCGTCATGGTCGCGCTCGTCACCGCCTATGGTCCGGATGCTTTCGGCCCCGACAAGAGCTTTGTGGCCGCGCAGGCAAGTGTGGTCGCCACCATGGTCTCGGGCATCCCGAGCGTGCCGTGGTTCGCAGGCGGCTTTATCGCCGGCATCGTCATGTACTGGCTCGGCATTCCGGCCATGATGATCGGCCTGGGCGTGTACCTACCGTTCTATATGTCGCTCACGGCTTTCTTGGGCTCCTGCGTCAAGCTCGCCTACGACAAGTGGGCCGCACGCCGCGACGCCGCTGCCGGTCTTTCGGACGAGGAGAAGGCCTCCAAGGATGCCGCCTTCCAGGAGCAGGGCCTGGTCGTCGCCAGCGGCCTGCTCGGCGGCGAGTCCATCGTCGGCGTTATCCTGGCGTTTGTCTCTGTTGGTCTGAGCCTGCTGGGGTAGGCCGAACAACAACGCACCAGCGCAGAGCGCGGGGTCGGAATCAAACCGGCCCCGCGCTTTTTTGTCTATTTGACTCTTATGATCCTCACGGCGTTTTAGCCATGTCGATTGTCCTGACTTCCAGGTCAACAAACCTTGTCTGACACCTCGCCTAACGCGGTGTAGAGTAAAGACGACAGACGCAAGAAGCGGCTCAGAAGCTAAACGAGGTAAGCATGGAACTCGACAAACAACAGATCAAGCGGCTGCGCGAGCGTCATCATCGTCGTCACGGTATACGCCCTGCACACAGCGAGGCCATGGAGAATGCCACCCGTTTCCTTAAGCAGGCGTTCAACATACGCGAGGGACGCGCGCCCTATCACGTGATTCGCAAGCGCTTTGTAAACGGGGCGCGCCTGACTGGCTCACACTTATGCATCCTGATCATTGCCATGTTGATCGCGAGCATCGGCCTCGATATCGACTCGGACATTGCCATCGTGGGCGCCATGCTCATCTGTCCGCTCATGGGCTCGGTCCTTGCCATGGCATACGGCATCGCCACGCTCGACCGCGAGATTGCCGTCGAGGCAATTGCCGGCCTCGCGCTGCAGATGGTCTTTTGTCTAATCACGTCCACGCTGTACTTTAAGCTCTCGCCCCTTGGCACCACCACGGCCGCCATAATCGACAACTCAACGCCCACCGTGTGGGACCTCGCTGTCGCGCTCGCCGGCGGCTTTGCGGGCGGGCTGGGCAACTCACGCGACCAGGAGCCCGCAACGCTCATCGCCGGCGTAGCCGTGGCGACCGCGCTCATGCCGCCCCTGTGCGCGGCGGGCTATGGCATCGCCATCGCGAGCGGGTCGCTGTTCCTCTCGGCCCTCTACGAGTTTGGCATCAACGTCGTCTTTATCGCGCTGGCGGCCGAAGCCGTATTGCTTCTTTTGCGTGTACCGCTCAAGCGTGACCTCAACGGCGACGGCATTGTGACCGCCGAGGAAAATGCCGAGGTCGACGAGCTGTCACGCAAAGTGCGCCGCCGCATCATCGTGGGCACGGTGATCTTTGCCATCCCCTGCATTATTATGACGGCGGGGTCTATTGGCTCGGCGCAGGCCGGCGTGCAAGACGGCTACGGCGTCACCGAAACCACGCGCGAACTTGCCGCGGTGCTGCCGAGTTTTAAAGATTACACCGTCGCTGTCGAGACCTCGGCTACCGAGGGCGACGAGGAGGGCGTCGTCGAGCGCGAGATTGTCGCCCATGTGACGACAAGCGAGGCGCTCGGGGAGCACGACCGTCGCGCTGCCCGCAAGCTCATCGACCTCAACGTACCCGAACTCGATCGCGTTGAGTTCGATGTGAAGTGATGCCGGCGCGGGATGAATGCTCGCACGGACGCAAGCTACGACAAGGCACAGACGCGATACGGACACGAGCAAATAGCGGGGTGCAGTTCACACCCGCACCCCGCTCGCTGTTTTATTGCCGTGAATCAACTGGCCGGATCGACATCGCCAGACTCCACCGTAAACGCCGGATCGGTGCTCACAAGATAAAATCGAGTCACCTTAGTATTTCTAATTAGGTAAATCTGCCCCTGATTGCGCCGGCGCGATATATACGCCACGTGGACCGTACCGAATTCTTCACCGTTTTCCTTCTTTAATATCAGGATGTTGGGGTCATCCGTACGCTTAAACTGCCCGTCTGTGCAGATTCCGTCTTGGTCGACCAGCTGCCATCGACAGTTGTCCTCCTCAAGAAAAGCCAGGGTTACCCGACTCGTTTTGTCATCCCGATAGAAACCATCAATGGCAAACCCTTCGGAAGCGCATTCCTGCATATAGGACGTTTCTCGGCTTATGGCAAACAGCCCTGTAGCGCCCAGGAGCACAGCCAGGCAGACCACTGCAAGGGTTATTGAGATAGTGCGGCGGCCCATGCTAGCCCAGCCGATAGTTGCTTAACGGAGCGTGAAACATACCTGGAACCTCCGATATCAGGGGGAACGTCGCCTATGGCCTGCCGGCAATCATATGTTTCCAACATCAAACCATATGGTTACAACTCGTTGGAGATAGGTTCCATGAACGGACGATAATTTGCGGCGAACGGCTACATATGTTCATTATCTCAGGGTTCTGGAGGCAATTTTTGGTGCCACCGAGACGTTGTTTTCGGAAGTATGCGGCAAATTCCGGAGCCCTCGAGCACACCCCGGTTTTTCACCAATAAAACCGCAGGTACAAAGCTTGGGCATATCCAGTGTGCTCGGCCTATTCAAATTTTGCCGCATACTTCCGAAATCCGAGTCCGCTGAAGGCGCCTGCAACGCTATTTACGCAACATATGTGCAATAAAAACGGGTGGCAGCCGGTACGGCTACCACCCGTTTGTCTCATATCCAGCACAAAGCAGGCCAGTTACTTCTTAATGCCGCGTCCCAGGCGCTCGGCGACCGATGCCACGGCCTCCTCGCTGGCCGGCCCGCAGCTCACACAGCCGTCATGAGCACGCATCTGGCCGGTGACCTCGTCCATCGCGAGCGGCGCCACCTTCTCGAGCTTAAAGCCCTTACCGGCGCGCATGTTCTCCTTGGCCACACTGATCATGAGCTTAATGCGGTTGAGCTGGTTGACCTCGGACGCGCCGGGGTCGTAGTCCACCGCGACGATGTTGCTCTCGGGATGCTGGCGGCGCAGCTCCTTGATCACGGCCTTGCCCACCACGTGGTTGGGCAGGCAGGCGAAGGGCTGCGTGCAGATGATGTTAGGCGCGCCATGATCGATCAGGTCGAGCATCTCGGCCGTGAGCAGCCAGCCCTCGCCCATGTTGTTGCACACCGAAAGCACCGTGCGGGCCTTGTCGGCCATGGTGCCGATGCGCTCGGGTGCCTCGAAGCGGCGGGACTTCTCGAGCATCTCCTCCACCGGCGTGCGCATCCAGTCCACAAGCTTGATGAGCGCCTGCATGCCCGCACGCGTCGTTGCAGAGCTACCCAGCTCGTCCTTTTGCAGCTCGGCGTTGCTCATGGAGTAGAGGAAGAAGTCGAGCAGGCCCGGCACCACGGCCTCGCAGCCCTCGCGTTCGATGACATCGACCACGTGGTTGTTGGCTGTGGGATGGAACTTGACCAAGATCTCACCGACCACGCCCACGCGCGGCTTGGTGCCCTCGCCTACGAGCGGCATGGTGTCGAACGCGCGGATGGCCTCGCGGCACAGCTTGGTGTAGTTGTGGCGGTTGAACTTGGGCGCCAGCTTGCGGGCTCGTGCCATGTACTCCTCGTAGAGCGCGTTGGCGGCACCGGGCGTTGCCTCGTACGGGCGGCAACGATAGAGCATCTGCATCATCACGTCGCCAAAGAGCACCGCGTAGACTGCCTGTTTAAGCAGCACCGGCGTGATCTTAAAGCCGGGGTTGTCCTCGCCGAGCGCCACGGCCGAAAGCGAGATCACCGGGATCTCGGGGTGGCCGCTCTCGCGCAGGGCCTTACGGATGAGCGCGATGTAGTTGGTGGCACGACAGCCGCCGCCGGTCTGGCTGATGACCACGGCCGTCTTGGACAGGTCGTACCGACCGCTCTCGATGGCCTCCATGATCTGACCCGTTACCAGGATCGACGGATAGCAAATGTCATTGTTCACATAGCGCAGGCCGGCCTCGACGGCGTCGTGATCGGTCGAGGGCAGCAGCTCCAAGTTGTAGCCGGCACCGCGGAATACCTCTTTGACCAGGTCAAAGTGGATCGGCGCCATCTGCGGGCACAGGATGGTGTAGCCCTCGTCGCGCATCTGCTCGGTAAAGGGCACCTTGGGCCATGCGGTCGAAGCGCTCTCGCGCTGAGCCTCAAACGTGTACTTGCGGCTCGCGAACGCGGGGGCATCCGTGGAGG
>URTP01000093.1 GCA_900550835.1 uncultured Collinsella sp.
GTGCCGCCATGTTCAAGAACGGCGCTCTCGACCACCGCATCCCCGGCATGGCTGCCGCCAAGATCGCCGAGCTCGCAGGCATCGAGGTTCCCGCCAAGACCAAGATCCTGATCGCCGAGGTCACCTCCACCGACCCCGCCAAGGAGGAGTTCTCCCACGAGAAGCTCTCCCCGGTCCTGGCCATGTACCACGCCAAGGACTTCCAGGAGGCCGTCGACAAGGCCGAGCACCTGGTGCTCGCCGGTGGCCCGGGCCACACCGCCTCTCTGTACGTGCACCCCGCCCAGGCCGAGAAGATCAGCCTGTTCGAGCACGTCATGAAGGCCTGCCGTATCGTCATCAATACCCCGTCCTCGCACGGCGGCATCGGTGACCTGTACAACTTTGGCATGAAGCCGTCTCTGACCCTGGGCTGCGGCTCCTGGGGCGGCAACTCCGTCTCCGAGAACGTTGGGGTGAAGCACTTGATCAACGTTAAGACTGTGGCCGAGCGCCGTGAGAACATGCTGTGGTTCCGCGCTCCCGAGAAGGTCTACTTCAAGAAGGGTTCCACGCCCGTCGCCCTCGACGAGCTCGGTACCGTCATGGGCAAGAAGCGTGCCTTCATCGTCACCGACCAGTTCCTCTTCAAGAATGGCAACACCCGCGCCATCGAGGCCAAGCTCGACGAGATGGGCATCGCCCACGACTGCTTCTACGACGTCGAGCCCGATCCGTCGCTGCAGTGCGCACGTCGCGGCGCCAAGCAGATGGCTCTCTTTGAGCCGGACGTCATCATCGCCGTCGGCGGTGGCTCCGCTATGGACGCCGGCAAGATCATGTGGATGATGTACGAGCACCCCGAGTGCAAGTTTGAGGACATGGCCATGGACTTCATGGACATCCGCAAGCGTATCTTCACTTTCCCCGAGATGGGCAAGAAGGCCTACTTCGTCGCCGTCCCGACCTCTTCGGGTACCGGCTCCGAGTGCACGCCGTTCGCCATCATCACCGACAAGGAGACCGGCATCAAGTGGCCGCTCGCCGACTACGCGCTGCTCCCCAACATGGCTATCGTCGACGCCGACAACTGCATGACCGCCCCGCGCGGCCTGACCGCTGCCTCCGGCATCGACGTCATGACCCACGCCATCGAGTCCTACGTCTCCATCATGGCTTCCGACTACACCAAGGGCCTCTCCGAGCGCGCTGCTAAGCTCGTCTTCGAGAACCTGCCCTCCAGCTTCACGAACGGCGCCAAGGACCCGCATGCCCGCGAGGAGATGCACAACGCCTCTTGCATGGCCGGTATGGCCTTCGCCAACGCCTTCCTGGGCCTCAACCACTCCATGGCTCACAAGCTCGGCGCCTTCCATCACCTGCCTCACGGCCTCGCCAACGCCGTCATCCTGACCCGCGTTATGCGCTACAACGCCGCCGAGGCTCCCGTCAAGATGGGTACCTTCTCCCAGTATCCTTACCCCAACGCGCTGCACAACTACGCCGAGATGGCCAAGTACTGCGGCATCGAGGGCAAGGACGACAAGGAGGTCTTCGAGAACTTCATCACGAAGCTCGAGGAACTCAAGGACTTCATCGGCGTCAAGAAGACCATCGCCGACTACGGTGTTGACGAGCAGTACTTCCTCGACACCCTCGACGAGATGACCGAGCAGGCATTCAACGACCAGTGCACCGGCGCAAACCCGCGCTACCCGCTCATGAGCGAGATCAAGGAGCTCTACCTGGACGCCTACTACGGCCGCGAGCCTCAGGACTACGCCGTCTGCTAGTTTTAGCACGGTTTTTAACGGCGGGGGTGCACGGGTGTTTCACACATCCCCGCCGTCGCTTCTATCGCATCGTTGAAAGGATGCAACCATGCTGCTACCCGATTCCAAGACCGAGCTCGTCCGCCGTGGCAACAAGGTCGTTTACGACCTGGGCGACAAGATCGTCAAGGTCTTTAACGAGACCAAGCCTGTCTCCGACGTGTTCAACGAGGCTTTGAATCTTGCCCGCATCAATGAGTGCGGCATCCGCAGCCCCAAGGCTCTCGAGGTTTCCCAGCTCGAGAACGCCAACGGCTGGGCGCTCGTGACCGAGAAGGTTCCGGGCACCACCCTTGCCGAGAAGATGACTGCTGAGCCCCAGCGCTTTGGTGAGTATCTCGAGATGTTCGTCGACCTCCAGATCGAGATCCACGGCTATACCTCCCCGCTGCTCAACCGTCAGCGCGACAAGTTCGCCCGCATGATCGACAGCCTTGATCAGCTCAATGCCACCACGCGCTACAACCTTCAGGAGCGTCTGGACGGCATGACCAAGGAGTTCAAGGTCTGCCACGGCGACTTCAACCCCTCCAACGTCATCGTCGGCGACGACGGCCAGCTCTATGTGTGCGACTGGGCACACGCCACCCAGGGCTCCCCTGCTGCCGACGTTGCCACCACCTACCTGCTCTTCGCCCTCAACAGCAAGGATCAGGCCGAGGCCTACCTGGAGCTCTACTGCGACCGCGCCGATATGCCCATGCAGGTCGTGCGTCAGTGGACGAGCATCGTCGCCGCTTCCGAGCTCGCTCGTAAGCGCAACGTGAACGATGAGTTCCTGAAGAACTGGATCGACGTCGTCGATTATCAGTAATATCTGAGCGATTTATTTCGCATCGGAGGCACAAGAAAACCCCGCAGCTCATATAGGCTGTGGGGTTTTCTTTACCCATCGAGTTTATTCCAACAAAATAGACTGCTCCGCATCTCATCCTAAGAGAGATACGGAGCAGCCCCGCAATTACATCTAATAGCAGAAACGTCGATTAACGGCGGGCCGCCTTAACAAGCTCGGCAATCTTGGCGACGACCTCGTCGATCGCCACGTCCTCACGCTCGCCCGTGGCACGGTCCTTGAGCTCCACAGTACCATTCTTGAGGCCACGCTTGCCAAGCACAACCTGATACGGGAAGCCCATGAGGTCGTTATCGGCAAACTTAAAGCCAGGACGCTCGTCACGGTCATCGACGACAACCTCGATACCCTCGGCGCACAGGCCCTCGACGATTTGGTCGCAAACGTTAGCGCACTCCTCCTTCTTGGGATCGAGCGGAATCACCGCGACCTCGTACGGGGCAACGGAGACCGGCCAGACGATGCCGTGTTCGTCGTTGTGCTGCTCCACGACGGCAGCAAGCGAGCGGGACACACCAACGCCGTAGCAACCCATGATAAGCGGCTTCTCCTTGCCGTCCTCGTCCATAAAGGTGGCGCCCATGGCCTCGGAATACTTGGTACCCAGCTGGAAGACCTGCGAGACCTCGATGCCGCGAGCAGCAGAGAGCGGCTTGCCGCAATGCGGGCAGGGATCGCCGGCAACGACGGTTACCAGGTCGGCCCACTCGTCGACGGTAAAGTCGCGCTCGGGGCAGGCACCGGTAAAGTGATAATCGACCTCGTTGGCACCGCAGGCCCACTGCTTGGACTCGCGCAGGCTCTCGTCGCACACCAGGCGAATGCCCTCGGGCAGGTTAACCGGTCCGATAAAGCCCTTATGCAGACCGTAGGTCTGGAGCTCCTCATCAGTCATCATGCGATAGCCCTTGCCAAAGACATGCTCGGCCTTGCAATCGTTGAGCTCGTGGTCGCCCGGAACAATGGCCACGACGGGCTTGCCCTCGGCGTCGAGGAGTGCCAGAGACTTGCGCGTGCCGTTCTCGGGGAAGCCGAAGAACTTTGCAACGGCCTCGATGGTGCCCATGCCCGGAGTCTCGACCTTGGTAAGCGTACCGTCGCCAGGACCCTCGGTCACAACGACCTTGGTGCTTGCGGCCTCATCGTCGGCAGCGAAGCCGCAATCGTCGCAGTAGACGAGCGAAGCCTCGCCAGCGTCGGCCAAAGCCATGTACTCGACGGAGGTATCGCCACCGATCTCGCCGGAGTCGGCGACAACGGGCAGAGCCTTGATGTAGCAGCGCTCGCAAATGTTGGCATAGGCCTGCTTCATCTTGTCGTACTCCTCCTGCAGGCTCTCCTGCGTAGCGGAGAAGCTGTAGGCGTCCTTCATGATGAACTCGCGACCGCGCATCAGGCCAAAACGGGGACGGAACTCGTCGCGGAACTTATCCTGGATGTGATAGAGGTTCACTGGCAGCTGCTTGTAGGAACGCAACTCATTGCGCACCAGAGCAGTCACGGTCTCCTCGTGCGTGGGTCCGAGCACAAACTCGCGGCCGTGGCGGTCATCAAAGCGCACAAGCTCCTTGCCATAGGCATCGATACGGCCGGACTCACGCCACAGCTCGGCATCGACCATGATGGGCATCATGAGCTCCTGAGCACCGGCGGCATCCATCTCGTCGCGCACGATGTTCTCGATCTTGCGGATCGAGCGCCAAGCGAGCGGCAGATAGGAATACAGGCCGGCGGCCTCCTTGCGGATCATGCCAGCGCGAAGCAGCAGACGGTGGCTCGCTAGCTCGGCATCCGCCGGATCCTCTTTGAGCGTCGGCGCATAGAGCTTAGACATATACATTGCTCGGGTCATTTATTTCTCCTCAATAAGTTTGTCGACCTCGGCCATAAGCGCGTCGACAATTTGATCCTCAGCTACTTTACCAATGATCTGGCCATGCGAAAAGAGCAGACCCTGACCACGTCCGCAGGCAACACCCAGGTCGGCGTCAGATGCCTCTCCGGGGCCGTTGACCGCACATCCCATCACGGCGATCGAAAGCGGCGCGGAATAGTTCTTAAGCCGCTCGGTGACCTCCTCGGCGATGGGAATCAGGTTAACCTGGCAGCGGGCGCACGTGGGGCACGAGACAATCTCGGGACCACGGCGACGCAGGCCCAGCGACTGTAGAATTCCCCAGGCGACCGGCGGCTCCTCAACCGGATCGGCCGTGAGCGACACACGCATGGTGTCACCGATGCCTTCGGAAAGCAAGATACCCAAGCCTACAGAGCTCTTGATGGTGCCCTGAAGCTTGGTCCCCGCCTCCGTCACGCCCAGGTGGAGCGGAACATGCGGTATCTCGCGCGACAGGGCGCGATAGGTATCAAGTGTCGTCTGTACGCTATGGGCCTTGGCGGATAGCACGATGTTGGTAAACCCACGGTCCTCAAAGTGCCGCACAAAGCGTTCGCTCGACATCACGAGCTTTTCGGGCTGCGTGAGGTCGTCGCGCTCGGCAATATCTTGCTCAAGCGAGCCCGCGTTCACGCCAATGCGAATCGCGCAGCCCGCGGCACCCGCGGCATCGATGACGGCATCGACCTTAGCCCAATCGCCGATATTGCCGGGGTTGATGCGCAGCTTAGAGGCGCCAGCCTCGACAGCGCCAATGGCAAGCTTATGGTTAAAATGGATATCGGCGACGATTGGCACCGGAGACTCGGCACAAATCGTGCGAAAGCCCTCGAGCGCAGCCTCGGTAGGCACGCTCACGCGCACGATATCGCAGCCAGCCTGCGCCAACGCGCACACTTGCGCAAGCGTTGCCTGGGCATCAGCAGTATCGGTGCAGGTCATAGACTGAACCACGACCGGAGCGCCACCACCGATCTGCACGCCGCCCACATGCACGGGGCGCGACAACTCGCGAGGCAAAGGATGGGATAAAGACAATCCAAACACTCCCCTACAGAATAAATCGAAGGATGTCGGAACGAAGCATATAGACAAACAGCAGTGCAAAGAGCGCGATGCCGACATAGCTGACGATTGTCTGCACTTTGAGCGGCAGCTCGCGGCCCGCAATCTTTTGAATGATCTCGATGACCAGCTTGCCGCCATCGAGTGGTGGGATGGGCAGCAGGTTCATAAAGCCAAGCGAGAACGAAATGAGGGCGGCAAAGGAAAGGAACGTGGCAGGGCCGGCAGCAGCGGCCTGTGAGGACATAACGCTAATACCCACGATCGAAGAAGACTGATCGAGAATCTCCATCGTATGCTGCGGCTGGAGCAGGCGCATCACGCCATCCGCTGTCTGCACGACATAGGAGAACGACAGGCGAGCCGACGTGATGGGGTCTAAACGGACCACCTGCGTAGAGGCATACACACCTAGGCGCTCGTCCTCTTTGAGCGCAACCGTGGTCGAATGCTGCTTGCCGTCACGCTCGTACTCGATGGCGATATCGTCCTTACCGGCAGCCTTGCCGATGGCATCGTAGACATCCATCCAAGTGGAACATGAGACACCGTCAACCGAAAGGATCGCGTCACCGCCCTCGATACCCGCCTTGGCGGCAATAGACCCCTCGTCAACCTGACCGATCACGTTGGTATCCATCGGCACGGTGACACCCGCAATGGAATAGATGCTCATAAGGAGCAAAAAACCCGTCAAGATATTGACGATAATGCCCGCGAGCAGCATAAAGGCGCGCTTGAGAAAGCCTTGGCCAAGATAGGTGTGCGAGCGCTCTTGCGCAAGGAACTCGGCCTCGCCGCACGGCAGCTCCCACACATCGCCCTCGGCAGTCGCATGTTCGCGATCGAAACGGCGACCATCAAAGGTGGTATAGCCTGCCTTGTCTCGCGGCAACGTCTGATATTTGGTGGGATAGTAGCTCGGCGAGGGCTTCTCCCCTTCCTCATACCAGGGCGCGATGGAGCCCCAGCCCAGCAAAAGGGCGCATGCCTCGAGCACATCCTCCTCGGAAAGCTCGAGCTCGACAGCAAGGTCGGCCACGGTCACGCGACCATGACGATAGATAGCCGCGAGCACGCGGTCGGCGCACGAAACATCGGTCGGATCCATACCGCAGATGGCAGCGTAGCCACCCAGCAGCAGCGGGGTCACGCCAAACTTGGTTCCAATGCGACGCGACGTGTAATGGATGTCAAAGCGGCACGGCAGACCCAAAAAGAACTCGGTCACACGGACGCCGCAGGCACGCGCCGCCAAAAAGTGGCCGCCCTCGTGCAAAAACACGAGGACGGAAAGCATCAGTAGGCCCCAAAAGACCGATGAGAGAACGCTCAGAACAGTATCCATAAAACGAAAAAGCAATCCTTATGGGTTAGGAACGGGTTGCGGCGAGCACCTGCGCAGCCTTTTCACGCGCCCACGCATCGATGTCGCGAAGCTGCTCAAACGAATCGACCACCTGCATATCGTGGGCGTCCATGCAGGATTCCACAATGCGATCGATATCGGTAAAGCTGCAGCCATCGTGCAGGAAGGCATCGACGGCGACCTCGTTGGCGGCATTGAGCACGCACGGCATGGTGCCACCCGTCTTGCCGGCACGCTCGGCCAGTGCCAGACAGCGGAAGGTATCCATGTCGGCAGCATCAAACGTGAGCTGCCCCAGCTCGCGGAAATCGATACGAGGCGCCGGAGTATCCCAACGCTCGGGATACGAGAACGCGAACTGGATGGGAATACGCATGTCGGATGCACCGAGATGCGCCATCACGGAGCCGTCGGCGAACTCGACCATAGAGTGAATCTTGGACTGACGCTGCACGACCACGTTAATGAAATCGAGGTCGCAGTTAAACAGATGCATGGCCTCAATGCGCTCCAGGCCCTTGTTCATGAGGGTGGCGGAGTCAATGGTGATCTTGGCACCCATGGCCCACGTGGGATGCGCGAGGGCATCGGCACGCGTCACGCGATCGAGCTCGTCGCGCGTGCGGCCAAAGAACGGACCGCCCGAGCAGGTGAGCCAAATGCAGTGGGCCTCGCGCGGGTTCTCCCCCAGATAGCACTGGTAGATGGCGGAATGCTCAGAGTCGACCGGAATAAGCTGGCCCGGTTGCGCCAACGGCATAAGCAAGTCGCCACCGACGACGAGGGACTCCTTGTTGGCAAGGGCAAGGCGCTTATTCGAGGTCAAGGCCGCATGGCTCGCCTCGAGACCGGCGGCGCCCACAATAGCGACGAGCACGCAGTCGACATCGTCGCGACGCGCGAGCTCGCAAACCGCCTGCGCGCCAACGCCGAGCTGTGTGCCCTCGGGCAACTCCTGCAGCACGGCGTCATCGCCATGAGCGACATCGGCAACGGCAACCGCCGGAACCGAGACCTCGCGGGCAGCGGCCACGAGCTCAGAG
>URTP01000094.1 GCA_900550835.1 uncultured Collinsella sp.
CAGCAGCTCCAGGGAGAGGCTCCGGCGCGCCCTGGACACCTGCGAGGTGCTCTCCCGCCGCCACGACTGCGTGGTGGCAAACCCGCCCTACATGGGCAGCTCCAGCTTCGGCCCCTTCATGTCCAGGTGGGTCAAAAAGAGCTACCCCGACGTGAAGAGCGACCTGTGCACGTGCTTCATCGAGCGCGGGTTCAGCCTGGCGAAGGACCGCGGCTACGAAGCCATGATCACCATGCAGAGCTGGATGTTCCTGGGCAGCTTCGAGAAGATGCGCTCCTCTCTCATCGAGGACAAGTCGATCCTGTCCATGCTGCACCTGGGCCCCCGCGCGTTCGACGCCATCGGCGGCGAGGTCGTCAACGTCACGGCCGACGTCGTCTACAACGGCCGCGCGGCATGCGAGGGCGCCTACGTGCGCCTCGTCGACATCAACGGTAGCGAGGCCAAGCGCCAGAAGGCCCTTGAGGCGATCCGAAACCCCGACTGCGGCTGGTTTTACCGCCGCGACGCCGAGACCTTCAGGCAGATCCCCGGCACCCCCATTGCCTACTGGGCCAGCGATGCCTTGCTCAATGCGTTTGTAAATGCAAAACAGCTTAACGAGTTCGGTAAGCCCCGCCAGGGTCTTGCCACTGGCGACAACGAGCGTTTCACGCGATTATGGTGGGAGCCTGAAATCGCCGAACTACGTTTTGATGCTGGAACGGAGGAGGAGGCTTTCAAGAGCGGGAGAAAATGGTTTCCCTATAACAAGGGCGGAAATTACCGCAAGTGGTATGGAAATAATGATTGGGTAGTTGCTTTCAATCGTTCTGGCTCTGAAATCCTAGCTACATTAGGTAATCATCTTCCCTCTAGACATCTGTACTTTAAACCAATGCTCACATGGTCAAAAGTGTCTAGTGGCGTTGTTGCCTTTAGATTTAGACCGAAAGGTAGCCTCTTTGACGTTGCGGGGACAAGCGTTTTTGGTGATGAAAAAACTCTCAGGTATTTACAGGGTGCGTGCAACAGTTCTGTGATTATGCGTGTCGCAAGCATGCTTTCGCCGACGCTCAATTTTGAGGTGGGGCAGATCGCAACGTATCCGATTATCCAAAATGAGGAACTGGAGCCATCAGTTAACGCTACGGTTGACTCGTGCCGCGAGCTGTCAAAAACCGACTGGGACTCGTTTGAAACCTCCTGGGATTTCAAGCGCCATCCCTTGGTGTAGCTGGTGACAGTATGGACCTCAGTTTTGCTTTGGACTATATAAACAGTTTTCACTATTGGCCCGAATTGATCACTCTGTTTGGCTCACTTGCTCTAGCACTGTTTACATCTAAACTGACTGCCAGATCAGAGGTGCTAAAGGCATATAGAGAAAAACGAGTCGAAACATACGATGAGCTCATTTCATTTCTTGATGCATTTCGGGAAAACCCGGACTGGGCACTTTGTGCCGATTTCTACTCGAAATCTCTGGTTCTCAGCAATCATGTGAATATATATGGATCGAAGAGCGTCTTAGAAGCAATGAAGACGATGCTTACGTCGCTCAACAAAGACTACGAGTCTTACAAGCATGATTCAAAAGAACTGCATAAAAAACATTTTTATACTATTTCTAATCAGCCTGATGATGAGCAGCCTCCAGAGTATGTCGAACAAGTGGACGATCTTGATGCTTACGAGGAGGAGGCAAGTAAGCTTCGGGGCTCTTATCGGAAAAACGAGAGAGAGGCATTTAAACTTGTTCAACCCGTCTTACAAGCAATTCGAGATTCTGTGTATTCGGGGAGGAAATGATCGATCTCAAGTGTTCGTTAGATGTCCGTGAAAGCGGTGCTCGGCTCGGATTTGTCCATGGATCCACCATGGGTGTGGACGAACTTCTTGTCAAATTGAAGTGCAGAATACCTGTCGCAAGCAATCGGTTCGGCCGTTTTGCAAGGGGGCTTCTCTTTACGGGACGCCCTCTATTTTTATGTCACGCCAATCGAAAAAATGCATTGCCAACCGGTGCTTTTATTCGACCTCAACGGTTGTAGCCTAATACCTACCGCTCGCACTTGTTGCTCAACAAATGGCTAGGTTGATGGGCTAAGTTGATTACAGCGTTCGACCAAAGCGACGGAGCGGAGGAAATCGAAGCCCTCCTTGAAAATGCCCCGAAGGAAGCGAAGTAGCTCCTGAAGCCAAAGCGAAAGGTTAATTCAAATGGATTTGGTGACTTCTTTTTTCCACCTGCTGTCCGATTATTGCGTTTGCTTTGACGATGGAATGATCACCTGGGATGGTCATCATCACGCTGCGACTGGCCTGCATGTCGATAACGAAAAGGTGCCCGAGCTTACCGAGTTTGCCACGCAGGGCGGCTTTGATGATCTGAATGATTACCTCAACTGCTTTGTCGACGGTTTTCTGAATAACCTGGTTGAGGCCGATGAGAATCTCATTGTTCCCAGGAACGCAATCCACGAGGCTCTTTACCCTATGCTTCGAGAAGGGGATTTGACGGGCCTTGTTTTGGCTGATTTCTGCGGCTGTAATAAAGCGCTCGTAATCGACAATCCGGCCCCCAATGCTTATTGCGTAATGTATGACACGCGAATCGCTCGCGGTATTCCGCAGTTCTTCAACTTGGTCACACGTATGCTTTGGGATGTGCGCCAAGGGCTGCGTAGCCAGCAAGACGTTTCGTTTAAGGTGACGTTTGTTGCGGCGAAGAATGTCGATTTATCCATGCTGGTTGTGGACGACGTGGCGGATGTTGTGGGCGTGCAGGAAAAGCCGGGAACGAAGATGGTCTACTCTGCCCCGAAGATTCAGCTGGATGCTCGTAATGGATCGGAAACGGTATCGGCATCCGCCGCGCTAGAAAACGAGAGCGATGCTCCCGGCAAAAAGAGCAGGGGTCTGGACGAGAAGCCTCAACCGTTTCAACCAAAGTCTTGGGCAGAGGACGAGACGAGGGATAGGGTCTACGCACTTGCTGATCGATGCCTCGCTGACCAAGACGAATTAGATCAAGCCGAAGCGGAAAAGGCGAAACTTCAACGAAAGCTTGACTCGATTACTAAGGCTCTGGCCGAGGCAACCTCGAAATACGATCACCTCCGGGACCTGGAGCGCAAGCGAGAGCAGCTGACAGAGCAGAGGAACAACCTTGATAATGAGGTTTCGAGCTGTGAGAAAGAGCTTCAGTCGTTTGGGCTGTTTGACATTAGCAATAAGCGCCAAGTAAAGAAAAAGCTTTCGGATCTTGCCGGGCGCATAGAAAAGCTCGATTCCAGGCTCAAGTCGATCGGGATCGACCTCTTTGAGGGCTCGAGCGAGCCTGCCAAAGTTGAGGTCGATAGGTTGCAGCAGCAGGAGAACGATGCTCAACTGGCGCTTAAAGAGGCCGAGGCGAACTTTGAGCAGAAGGAGGCTACATGGAAAGAAGGCAGGGCTGAGCTTGAAGCGTTCTGCGCCAGCGTGCCAGATAATCCAAAAATGGATAGGTTTTGTTGGGATGCCGATTGGCGCATAAAGCAAGCTCGCGATCGCAGGGAGCGGGCTGAATATCAGCAGAAAATGAGGCGTCTTGCAAAAGAGTTTGCACAAACAGTCGAAGTTGGCGAAGAATTTGGCGTACGAGATATGGTTGATGCGATCGACGAAATTGACTCGATTTCAACGGCCTCGATTATTGTTCAGAAATACTACGACAAGACTCATTCAGTAAAACGGGTTGCCCCGCTTTACAACCTTCCTGCCTATGTGTTTACCGACAAGAGGTTCATGGATTTATTGGACGATTGATTCTTGTTTAGGAGTCGGCTGTATTTTGCAGGGGGTATCTCTAGGGATGCCCCCTGTTTTTATGTCGAGCCAACAATGTGCCAACGCATAAAAAATGCCGGGGGACATCCCCGGCTCTCGACTGCCCTCCATAAAGGAACGCAACCCATTTATACCACGACCACGAGACGGGCGTCCGATCCAAGTGGAAACGACGCGCCCGCCTCGTGCGCACTAAAGGTTGACTCCGCCAGTCTCGCAGATGGCACCCATGAGTTGATCTACGTAGGGTACGGGTCTTGCCCCGCGTGGGTCTTCGCCGCATTCAACAAGCGTCTTTCGTCTGCTTGTTGCAGCGTTCGTTGGCATGCCCGTTACAAAAATCTCCCAGAGTTCGTCAAAGGGAAGGCCAGGTTTCTTGTAGTTTTTGGCCCTACTGGGTTTGGCGAGCTCGGTGACTGCTTGCTCCGGTGTCTCGACAAGAATACCCGGTGAGTAGTGCAGTAGGGCCCAGTACTCAAAGCAGGGGCTTGAGTTGGCTACGTGTATCCCCCAGCCCTCGGCTTGCTTGATTGCCTCGCCGTAGCTGCGGGCTTCTTCATCTTCGCGCGCCTCCGCATCGAACACAACCCAGGGTTCAACCGAAAGCCCTTTGTTTTCTAGTTCTTTCTTTTTATTGCGCACCGCAAGGACAATGCCCCTTGGATCAGTCCTTTTGGGTTTTTCGACCTTAATCCACTGTGCCCTAAACTTGCGCTTTACTTCGCCAAAATACAGGTCCTCTGTCTCGCCTTCTACAACGATGAGGATCGTTGGTTTCTGGGCGCGCTTGTGCTCGTGCCGGCTTCGTTCGGATTTACCCTTTCTGGCCATCTTAGGACACCTTCTCAACGTAGGGTACGGCTCCGTAAGCGCCATAGAGGTAACGGTTGATTAGGCTTTCGTCCTTTCTAGGGGAGAAGGAGGAGAGCGGATAGATGTCGGAAGAACCGCTCTGCGGGTCCTTCTCGACAAACCAAATTTGGTCGCGACGAAGCTCACCGCCCCTCAGGAAGGACAAGTCATGCGTCGTAAAGATGAGCTGTGCACCGTGTTCGTTGAGTTCCTGATCAAAGAACAGCGCCACAAGGCTTTCGAGGAGCATCGGGTGGAGGCTGCGTTCGACTTCGTCTACGAACAGGGTCCGGCCGGCATCGATGGCATCGATAAAGTCGACTGCTAGGTCGAGCATGGTCCTTGTGCCAAGGGATTCGTCGTCAAGGCCAAAGCCAACGCTATGTCCGCCAATTTCATGCCGGAACTGCATGGCAACCTTTTTATCGGGTATCTCGACGCCGTTGGGTTTTTGGCCCGTGAGCGCTTCGAATACGGCGGCGAGTTTGTCGGCGTTTTCCTTTTGGGCGCTCTTTTCGTCCTCGGTCATGTCGTCGACTTTAAGCTGCGCCCCGGTAATGCCCAGGTCTGCGGAGCTTATGGCCTTGATGACCTTTTTGAATTTAGTCTCGCCCAGCGCAGCGAGCTTGTCCATGAGCTCCGCATCGGGAATAGGGGCTTCGCGATTAGCTACAACCAGGTCGTCGGCAAACCAGTGCATCGCCTTAACGCAGGGCTCGATACCGTAGTTTGCAAGCATGCCAAGAACAAACCCGGGATCCGTATAGCCCTTGAGCTTGGTAGAGATGCCGGTATATTTGGAGCCTTGCTTGACGGAGTACGTGCCATCGTCGTTGCGGAACCTCTCGTAGACAAGGCGTTTGGCCTTGGGGCTTACGCTGAGTGTCTCGCTGAGGGCGCCATCGTCGTCTAGGGTTAATTCGTACTCGTAGCGAGTGCCGTCGGTGTAGAACGTATAGCTAAAGCTCGTTGGATCGCTGTTGCCGACAAAGTTTTGACGTCGGGGCAGATGGGCCGGATGCGTGATGCCCAGAACGAGGTTGCGAGAGAAGTGAACCGCTCGCAACAGATTGGTCTTTCCGGAAGCGTTGGGTCCGTAGATGGCCGCCGCGGTGAGCACGCCGTCCGTGCCGGTACCGGGAATGCTGCAGGGATGGACATTCTCCTGATGCTCCTTGTAGGAATTGACGGGCAGCATTGACAACACGGCCTCGTCCTTAACGGAGCGGAAGTTTTTAAAGCTGAACTCTAACAACATAAGGAGCACCTCCTAGTTGGTTGTAAGCAACATAATATACGCTTTTTTGTGGAATAGTCACAATAATAAGGAAAATAGTGACATCTATACCGTTTGTGTTATCGCTCGCACTTGTTGCTCAACAAATGGTGGGGCAGGTGGAGTAAGTTAATACATACTGGCTGCGAAGCGGGGTCGGCTTGTAGTGGCCGTACTCTCAAAATGATGCCTGCGAATGCTCTGCATGGGGCGCTATAAGCTTTGCTGTCGGGTAGACTTGTCTATGTTGACTTAGCTAGTTTTATTGGGCTTTTAATCGGTCCTGATTGGATGGGATAGAGATATGGCAACGTTGCTCGCCGATAAATACGAGGCTCGCAAGGCCGAGGTCAACGCTCGCTTTGAGCAGCTTCGCGCCAACGAGGAGGAGCTCAACCGGATCTTTGCCAAGATCTACAACATGGAGGGCGAGGTGCCCATCGAGGTCGAGGATAAGTACGTGTCGGTGGCGCGCATCTTCGACACCGCCGACGAGATCCCCGAGAGCTATAAGGGCAACAAGTATGTGCGCACCAAGCGCGACGAGATCACCTCGCTCATGAGCTATGCCGCGGGCTGCATGTTCGGCCGCTATTCGCTGGACGTGGACGGTCTGGTTCTGGCCGACCAGGGTGCCACGGTCTCTGACTATCTGGCCAAGATGCCCGATCCCGAGAATGTGACCTTTATGCCAGATAGCGACAACGTGCTGCCTATCACCGATGACGAATACTTTGACGACGACATCGTGCGTTACTTTATCGACTTTGTGCGCACCGTGTATGGCGAGGAGACGCTCGAGCAGAACCTGTCCTTTATTGCCGAGGCACTCGGCGGCAAGGGCACCTCGCGCGAGGTTATCCGCACCTACTTTTTGAAGGACTTCTTTAAGGACCACTGCCAGACCTACAAGAAGCGTCCCATCTACTGGCTGTTCGACTCGGGCAAAAAGAACGGCTTTATGGCCCTGGTGTACATGCACCGCTACACGCCCGACTTGCTGGCGCGCATTCGCACTGACTACGTGCACGAGCAGCAGGAGCGCTATCGTTCGCAGATCGCCGATGCCGAGGATGCGCTGGCTACGGCGGAGCGCGGCGAGAAGGTCGCGCTGACCAAGCGCATCAAAAAGCTCAAGGATCAGCTGACCGAGACCGTTGCCTACGAGGAAAAGCTGCATCACCTGGCCGACCAGATGATAAAGATCGACCTGGACGACGGCGTTAAGGTCAACTATGCCAAGTTCCAGGATGTGTTGGCAAAGATAAAATAATGCACACGTGATTACGCGTTACGCGAATTGTTTTGACCGGTATGACAGTGGGATTGTTAGATGGCAAAGTTCGATGTAATTGAAGAGCTGGCAGCGCGCTTTGAACAGCCGCTGCCCGATTGCCGTGAGCGCCGCGTGGTGGTGTGGCACGACGCTGAGGGCGAGTTTGCCGCCACGTTTGCCGAGCTTGCCGAGGGCGGCTTTGGCGAAGCGGTAGAGCAGCGCTTGCCGCGTCCGGTGCGCTTTGTGGAGGCGTGCGACGGGCATGTGTTTGAGGTCAAGCGCCTTATTGCCCGCGAGGACACTACGAGCGACATGTTGGTGTATCGCCAGCAGGGGCGCGGTGGCCTCGAGGGCGATTGGCTGGCCGATGTTGAGCTGTATGCCGATCAGTTCTCGGCGGACTATCTGTCGCTGCTGGCCGATCAGCTGGGCGCCTCGAACGCGATGGATATTCGCAAGGCGCTGCAGGCACACAAGTCGTTCTTTACCGCCAAGAATCGCGTCGCCAAGTTTTCTAAGTGCATGCCCGCGCCTGCTTGTGCGGCCGATGTTGAGCTGGGCCTGTTGGCTGCCATGTTTGGCGGCTCCGACCCCAGCGCTGCCACTATGCCGTTTATTGTGCGCGCGTGCCTGACCATGCTGCTGCACGATGGCCCGGAGGCGCTGGCGGAGCTGGCTCGTAAGTTTGAGGCTGCCTACAGCCTTGCTGCCTTTGTGCGTCAGCGCACGGGCTTTGAGGGCGCGCTGTTCGAGCGTGATTCGCTGCAGGATTTTGCCGCCCATGTGCTGCTGACGGCTTCGGCGTCTCTAGTGCCGG
>URTP01000095.1 GCA_900550835.1 uncultured Collinsella sp.
CCCTGACCTCTTGACTGCCAGTCAAGCGCTCTCCCAGCTGAGCTACGCCCCCGTGACAAGGAGATACTATAGGGGAAGTTGGCACGGCGTGCAAGGACTTTTTTGGGTCAGATTCTAAATACCTATTGATATAGGTAAGCGATGGCGACGCCTTGGTGAACTTGGATCTTGGCCGTACCCCTGACGACGTTGCTGATGCCTGTGTCGGCTAGCAGGTCCAGAGAGCTGTGGTCTAGCTCCCACTCCAGACCGTGTTCACTTACCTTGGTGTTGGGGGCAATGGCGATGATGGAGAACGTCTTGCCTTCGGCGCCCTCGATGGTCCACGACTCACCTGCGTGAAGGATGCGGGCGACTACTTTGTCCTCAGCAATCCAGACTGGGGCGTCATCATAGCCTGCAAGCAAGCCCAGCACGGATAGGGCCATGTCCGGACGGCCGCCGGTGGCGCAAGTCGCAACCACTTCGGCACCCGGCCAGCGGCGTCGGACGGAATCGAGCGCCAGTGCCAGGTCGGTATAGTCCTTGTACGGGTCGTGGCGCTCAACTTCAAAGTCGGTGGCGGCATCGACCAACGCACGGCCCGCGTCGCTCACCGTGTCGGTATCTCCTACATATACGTCGCAGCCAAGCCCCGCGCCCAGCAGCGCGTCGAGTCCGCGGTCCACGGCGACAACGTGGTCGCACTCCCCTGCAAGCCTACGCAACAGATCCGCGCTCGCCACCACGGGCGAACCGCAGACCACGAATACCTTGCAAGTCACAGCCCTCGCCTAGCCCTCAAACGAAAGCACGCGGGCTAGATCCAGGTTCTCATAGCTGTCGATAAAGATATCGCAGTTGGAACGCACCTCGTCGCGCTTCATGCGGCCGTGCGGGTCATAGATGCCTACACGCTTAAAGCCAGCGACCCCAGAGCTCTTAAGGCCAAAGACCGCATCCTCAAACACCCACGCGCGCTCAAACTTGTGCCCGTGGCGCTCCTCTAGGCGGCGCAGCGCCAGCTCGTATACGTCGGGGAACTGTTTGGAGCGTCCTGCCTCGCCCGTCGTGGTAACAAACTCCATGTAAGCGTCGAGCCCGGCACCAGCGAGCGCGGACTGCACCAGCTCGGCCGGCGTGGACGTAGCCACGCACATGGCAATGCCCGCCGCCTTCGCCTGCTCCAAAAATGCCAGGAGCCCCTCGCGCGGCGGCACCTTGGAGTACCCATCGATCAGGATGTCGCTCAGCTCGCGATACAGCTCCTCGCCATTCGCTCCAATGCCCCAGGTGTCGTGGTAGGCCTGGCACTCGTCCTCGAGCGACAAATGCTCAAATTGGGCAAAATCGTCGACCGTTACGTCAACTCCGTGGCGGTGCAATAACTCGGGCTGAGCATAGGCCCAAACGGGGGTGCTATTAACCAGTGTTCCGTCGCAATCGAAAATAAAAGCGACATTGGGAGCAGCGGTCTGGGACATAAACGAACCTTTCAATGTCAAATGGTAAACATCCTGCTAAAAACGTTTTACCAAACGTCAGACTAACAATCTTGAAACCCTAATTGGTAAAACTGTCAAGAGTTTTACCACGGCAATTCTGCCAGTGGTCTAAACATGGCGCTTACCGATTAAACGCCGCCCTAAAACCACTTTCCTTCATAAAAGTAACGTACAGGTGTTATCGTAGTTTCTGCCGAAAGTTCCACCGAGCACGCGAGGTGGAACGAATCATAGAACTATCGCCGTCCCTTCGATTCGTGCAGCCTTGGACCTTTCGCATCTAGTCACCAAGGCAACACGCTGCCGCGTCATGATGGGATCAAACGTGAGCGATACAAAGCTAAAGCCAGCAACCAAAAAGCCCGCTACCCGTAAAGCCGCCCCGCACGCACCGGAGCTCACCAAGGACGATGTCTACCTGTTTGGCATCGGCACGTGGGAGCGCAGCTGGGAAAAGATGGGCGCGCACCCCGACACGCAGAACCGTACGCGCGGCTGGCGCTTTTGCGTTTGGGCGCCCGATGTAAAGAGCGTGCATGTCATTGGCGAATTTAACGACTGGGATGAGCAAGCCAACCCTCTGGTGCCCGTGCATACGAGCGCTATCTGGGAAGGCTTTATTCCTGGTGCCGAGCAGGGCCAGCTCTATAAATATCTCATCGAGACCAACGAGGGCGAAAAGCTCTACAAGGCCGATCCGTATGCCTTTAAGGCCGAGTGCCCTCCGGGTACTGCGAGCGTGCTGTGGACACTCGACGGCTATAAGTGGAACGATGCCGCATGGCTCAAGCGCCGTGCCAGCCACAACCACATGTCACAGCCCCTTAACATCTACGAGGTGCATATTGGCTCGTGGAAGCGCCATGGCGACGCACCGCAGGGCGAGCCGGACGAGTACGGCAACTACCCCGGCCCCATGGATCCCTTCCCCGCACAGCGCGGCGAATTCTACACCTACGACGACCTGTCGGTAGAGCTCGTGGACTACGTGCGCGACATGGGCTACACCCACATTGAGGTCATGCCGCTGATGGAGCATCCCTTCGACGGCTCCTGGGGCTACCAGACAACCGGCTACTACGCCGCCACGTCGCGCTACGGCAACCCGCAGCAGCTCATGCACTTTATCGATGCATGCCACGAGGCAGGCATCGGCGTGATCATGGACTGGGTGCCCGGAGGTTTTTGCGCCGACGCCCACGGCCTTGCCACCTTTAACGGCCACATGCTGTTTGAGCACGAGATTCACCCCAACTGGGGCACGCACAAGTTTGACTTCGCCCGCGGCGAGGTCCGCTCCTTCCTAGTCTCCAACGTGCTGTACTGGCTCGAGAACTTCCACGTGGACGGCATTCGCATGGACGGCGTGTCCAGCATGCTGTACCTTAACTTTGGCATCGACGATCCCGGCCAAAAGAAGTTCAACAAGTACGGTACCGAGGAGGACCTGGACGCCAGCGCGTTTATCCGCCAGGTGAACTGCGCCGTGGAGGCCCACTTCCCCGATGTGATGATGATGGCCGAGGAGTCCACCGCGTGGCCACTCGTGACCTACCCGCCGCAGGACGGCGGCCTGGGATTCCACTACAAGTGGGACATGGGCTGGATGAACGACACCCTGCACTACATGCAGACCGATTTTCCGTGGCGCCCCGGCAACCACGGGCTGCTCACGTTCTCCATCATGTACGCCTTTACCGAGAACTTCATCTGCCCGCTCAGCCACGACGAGGTCGTGCACGGCAAGTGCTCGCTGATCGGCCGCATGCCGGGCGACTGGTGGCGCCAGTTTGCCGGCCTTCGCACGCTGGCTTTCTACCAAATGACGCACCCCGGCGCCAAGCTCAACTTTATGGGCAACGAGATCGGCCAGTTTATTGAGTGGCGCTATTACGAGTCCATCCAGTGGTTCCTGACCGAGGAGTACGAGACTCACCGTCATCATCAGGCGTTTATCAAGGCACTCAACCACCTGTACACCGCCGAGCCCGCCCTGTACGAGCGCGGCTACACCGATGACGGCTTTACCTGGATCGACGCGGACAACTCCAAGCAGTCCATCGTGAGCTTTGTGCGTCAGGGCGAGGACGTCGATGACGACCTGGTGATCCTGATCAACTTTGACCCGGCGAGCTACGACAGCTTCCGCGTGGGCGTGCCGCGCGAGGGTGACTGGGAGGTCATCTTCGATTCTGACCGTCCTGAGTTTGGCGGCAGCGGCTATGCCGGCAAGGAGCCCTACACCTGCTCGAGCGAGCCCTATCCCTGGAACGGGCAGATGGATTCCATCGAGATTAAGGTACCCGGTCTGGCAGGTGTGGTGCTTAAGCGCCGCGGTCCCAGCAGCTATAAGCCGCCCGTGGTCGAGGAGCCCAAGGCTGCGCCCAAAAAGCGCATGTCTTCGGTGAAGCCCAAGCCTGCGGCTGCTAAGAAGGCTCCGGCTAAGGCCAAGGCTACGACGACCAAGGCCAAGGCCAAGGCTGCCGCAAAGCCCGCTGCTAAGGCCGCAGCCAAGAAACCGGCTGCCAAAAAGGCCGCTACCAAGGCCAAGTCTGCTTCTGTTAAGCCGTCTGCCAAGGATGCGTAACAAAACCGTTACAGCTGTAATTACCCGCCCCGACGAGGCGTAGGATACAAGTCATAACCGTTCCGGGAGAAACATCCCCGGGGGAAAGGAACGTATGAATAAGATCTTCGACAACAAGCAGGAGTTTACCGAGCTCTATCGCGATGCCGTCATGAGCATCAGCGGTAAGAGCGTCGAGGCCGCCAGCGACCTCGACCGCTTTAACGCCCTGGCCAAGCTCGTGGCCGAGAAGGCGCGCACCGTTGCCACCAAGAGTGACGCCCGCGTCACCGCCGAGGGCAAAAAGCGCGTGTACTACTTCTCGATCGAGTTTTTGATCGGCCGCCTGCTCGACAACTACCTGCTCAACTTTGGCGTGCGCGACATGGTCGCCGAGGCGCTCGACGACATGGGCTTTGACCTGTCCGTCATCGAGAACCAGGAGCCCGATCCGGCCCTGGGCAACGGTGGCCTGGGTCGTCTGGCCGCGTGCTTCCTGGATTCCATGGCAGCCGAGGGCATTGCCGGCTACGGCAACGGCATGCGCTACCGCTACGGCCTGTTTAAGCAGGAGATTGTCAACGGCAGCCAGGTCGAGGCCACCGACGAGTGGCTCACCCACGGCTATCCCTGGGAGGTCCGTCGTCAGGACAAGGCCGTGACCATCAAGTTTGGTGGCCATGTTGAGGGCTTTGAGGAGAACGGCCGCACGTTCTACCGCACGGTGGACACGCAGGACATCCTGGCTGTCCCTTATGACATCCCCGTCGTGGGCTATGCCGGCGAGACCGTCAACAAGCTGCGCGTCTGGGCCGCCGAGCCGGTCGAGGAGCACTTCGATCTGGAGGCCTTCAACCGCGGCGACTACGCCCTGGCCGACGCCGAGCGCGCCGAGGCCGAGGCCATCAGCGCCATCCTCTACCCCAACGACGCCGGCGAGCACGGCCGTCTGCTGCGCCTGAAGCAGGAGTACCTGTTTGTCTCGGCCGGCATCTACAGCCTGCTCGACACCTTTGAGAAGGAGCACGGTGAGAACTGGGAGCTGCTGCCGCAGTTTGTGGCCATCCACACCAACGACACGCACCCCGCCATGTGCGGCCCCGAGCTCATGCGCATCCTCATCGACGAGAAGAAGCTCGAGTGGGACGACGCCTGGAACATCGTGACGCAGGTCGTGAGCTACACCAACCACACCATCCTGCCCGAGGCTCTGGAGAAGTGGCCCATCGGCACGTTCTCTAAGCTCCTCCCCCGCGTGTACCAGATCATCGACGAGATCAGCCGTCGTTGGCACGAGTCGTTCGACACCACGCAGGAGGGCTGGCAGGAGCGTCTGCGCCAGACCGCCATCCTGTGGGACGGCGAGATTCGCATGGCCAACCTGTCTGTGATCTGCAGCCACAGCGTCAACGGCGTGGCCAAGATCCACTCCGACATCATCAAGAACATCGTGCTCAAGGACTTCTATGCCCTGACGCCCGAGAAGTTTAACAACAAGACCAACGGCATCTCGCACCGTCGCTTCTTTGCCGAAGCCAACCCCACCTACGCCAAGCTCGTGACCGAGGCCATTGGCGATGGCTGGCTCAAAGACGCCTTTGAGCTTGAGAAACTCAAGGAGTTTAAGGACGACACCGAGTTCCTGAAGGCCGTGGGTGCTTCCAAGCGCGCTAACAAGGAGCGCCTGGCCGCCTACGTTAAGGCCGAGACCGGTCTGGTCATTGACCCCAACACCGTCTTCGATGTCCAGGTAAAGCGCTTCCATGCCTACAAGCGCCAGCTCATGAACATCATGAAGGTGATGGACATCTACAACCGTCGCATCGCTGATCCTAACTTCCACGTGACGCCGACGACCTTCATCTTTAGTGGCAAGGCTGCCTCGAGCTACACCTTTGCCAAGGAGACCATCCGCCTCATTAACTCCGTTGCCGACGTCATCAACAACGATGCCCGCGTCAATGAGGTCATGAAGGTCTGCTTTATCCCCAACTTCCGCGTGAGCAACGCCCAGCTCATCTACCCCGCCGCCGAGATCTCGGAGCAGATCTCCACGGCCGGCAAGGAGGCCTCGGGCACGTCCAACATGAAGCTCATGATGAACGGCGCCATTACGCTGGGTACCCTTGACGGCGCCAACATCGAGATCGCCGATCTGGCCGGCCGCGAGAACGAGGCCATCTTTGGCCTGACCGCCCCCGAGGTCGAGCAGCTCTGGGCATCCAACAGCTACTTTGCGTGGGATACCCTCAACGGCGACCGCGAGCGTCTGGGCCGCGTGATGGACGAGCTCAAGGACAACACGTTTGCGGGTCTTTCGGGCAACTTCGAGAGCATCTACAACGAGCTCATGAACAACAACGACCCCGACCTAGTCATGGCCGACTTCCGCAGCTACGTGGATGCATGGGAGAACCTCACGGGCAGCTACGGCGACCAGGAGACCTGGAACCGCAAGGCCCTGCTCAACCCCGCCTCGAGTGGCTGGTTCTCGTCCGACCGCACCATTCGCGAGTATCGCGACGAGATCTGGCACGCATAAAGCGCGCGAGCTCCCTTTGCCGCACGGCATTACTCGACGGGCGTGACAGTGCGCCGCGCCCGTCGCTAATGGGTTAGGAACATCGATGACAGAAGGAGAAATCGATGAGTAAGAAAGAATGCATCGCGATGCTCCTCGCAGGAGGACAGGGCAGCCGATTGGGGGCACTCACCCAAAAGATCGCCAAGCCGGCGGTTAGCTTTGGTGGCAAGTTCCGCATTATCGACTTTTCGCTGTCCAACTGCTCCAACTCGGGCATCGACACGGTGGGCGTTCTGACGCAGTACCGTCCCTACCTGCTGCATGCCTACGTGGGCTCCGGCGAGGCGTGGGATCTGGACAGCCGCGACGGCGGCGTGTCGATCCTGCCGCCGTACGAGACGCAGACCGGCGGCGCCTGGTATGCGGGCACGGCCGACGCCATTACGCAGAACCTCGACTACATCAAGGCCAACGACCCCAAATACGTCCTGATTCTTTCGGGCGATCACCTGTATCGCATGGACTACCGCAAGATGCTCAAGACGCACATTGAGAACAACGCCGACCTCACGGTGAGCGTTATGCCCGTGCCGTGGGAGGAGGCCAGCCGCTTTGGCATCCTGACCACCGACCCCGAGGACGGCCGCATCACCAAGTTCACCGAGAAGCCCGAGAAGCCCGATTCGAACCTCGCATCCATGGGCATCTACATCTTCTCGGCCGACGTGCTGATCGAGGCGCTCGAGGAGGACGCTCTGGACCAGCGCTCGAGCCACGACTTTGGCAAGGACATCATCCCCAAGCTGCTCGGCGAGAATAAGCGCCTGTACAGCTACGAGTTCCACGGCTTTTGGAAGGATGTTGGCACCATCGCCAGCTTCCACGAGACCTCGATGGACCTGCTGGGCAACAACCCCGAGTTCGATCTGTTTGACAAGAACTTCCCCATCATGTCCAACATCACCACGCGTCCTCCGCACTACATTGGCCCGGACGGCCGCCTGGACGACTGCCTGGTCTCCAACGGCTGCAAGATCTACGGCACCGCTCGCCACTCGATCCTTTCGACCGATGTCATCATCGAGGAGCGCGCCGTGGTCGAGGACTCCGTGCTGCTGCCGGGTGCGCACGTTAAGAGCGGCGCGCACATCTGCCGCGCTATTTTGGGCGAGAACTCCACGGTCGAAGAGGGCGTGAAGCTCGGCTCTGTCGATACCACCAAGGATACGGCCGTCGTTGGAAATGACGTCGTTATCGGGAAGGGGGAATGATCCGATGATCAATCGCAAGGCCATCGGTTATATCACCGCTAACTACTCTTCGACCTACGGCAGCGTGCTGCTCAAGGACCGCCCCATCGCATCCGTTCCGTTTTTGGGCCGCTACCGCCTGATCGACTTTCCGCTGTCCAACATGATGAACGCCGGCATCAAG
>URTP01000096.1 GCA_900550835.1 uncultured Collinsella sp.
GGGGCTCGCCGATGATCTGCGGCTGCACGCGCAGGCCACTCACGCGACCTTCCTCGCCCGTCTCGATAGCGAGCGGGGCGGTCAACTCCAGCACCTCGCAGCCCTCGGCCTGGGCGCCGGCGATCTCGGCGTCCTGGGCCGTCATGTCGCAGATGCGACGGCGGTAGACGATACTCACCTTTTCGGCACCGCAGCGCACGGCAGAGCGCGCCACGTCCATGGCCACATTGCCGCCGCCGATGACGCACACGCGTTGGCCGCTCAGGTCGGGCAGCTCGTCGTCGCCGATGGCGCGCAGCATCTTGACGGCCGACTCCACGCCGAGCGCCTCTTCGCCCGGAAGGCCGAGCTTCTTGTCGCTGTGGGCGCCAATGGCCAGGTAGACGGCATCGAACTCATCGCGCAGGCGGGCAAGTTCCTCGCCGTTCACGGCGTGGTCGAGTTCCACGTCGATGCCGGCGCTCAAGATCCAGTCGATCTCGGCCTGCAGGCGCTCACGCGGAAGACGATAGCTGGGAATGCCGTAGCGCAGCATGCCGCCCAGGTGGTGACGCTGCTCAAAAATCGTCACCTTGTGGCCCATCACGGCCAGATAATAGGCGCAAGAAAGGCCGGCCGGGCCGCCGCCGATCACGGCGACGCGCTTGCCGGTGTTGTCCACTACATGGGGCTTGTGGTCGTTGAGGTCGCTGTGCTCAACGGCAAAACGCTTGAGAGCGAGGATGTTCATGGGGTCGTCGACCATGCCGCGACGGCAGTGCATCTCGCAGGGGTGCTCGCATACCAGGCCGCAGACGAGCGGCAGCGGGTTGTTTTTGCGGATGACTTTGACGGCGTCGGCATAGCGGCCGGCCTCGACCAGCGAGATGTACCCAGGGATGTCGACATGCGCCGGGCAGCCCGAGACGCACGGGACGCGCGCCTCGCGGTCAAAGCCGCAGGAGTGCTCGCGAATGTGGTGCTCAAAATCGTCGCGGAAGCCACGGATAGCCGTGAGCGCCATGGCGCCGGCCTCGTAACCGATGGCGCAGTCGCTCGAAAGATAGATGGTGCGGGCAGTGCGCTCAATCAAGTTGAGCGTGGACTCGTCGGCGCGGCCCTCGAGCACATCGGCGAGCAGATCGCTCAGCGCGCTCAGGCCCACGCGGCAGGGCGTGCACTTGCCGCAGCTCTGCGTCGAACACAGGTTGACGAGCGCCGCCGTAAACTCAACGGGGCACGGGGCGAGCGAACTCACCGCCAGACGACGTCCAAGCGCATCGTGCAGGTCGTCCATGACGGCCTGAGCGTGGCTGCGTTCCATTACGTGCAGTCGAGCCATAAGATCCCCTCTCACATGGCAGCCCGGAGGCGAGGCCGGGCGAAGTTGCTACACGCACAACACTGACCTATAAAATTGTTTGGCAGCGACACGGTTCGGCAGGCGGTATGAAACGTCGTCCTTAGCGGTGAAAACGAACATTTCCGCAGATAAATGCCATATTTGATAAAACGCGTTACCAAATGACAATGCCCCGCCCACGCAATCACGTGGACGGGGCATTGCTCCAGGTATGCGGTCAGCGACCCTGTTGCTTTTACTTAAGCTCGGGCCAGAAGTCCTTGTTGGCCTCGATCATGTCGTCGAGAACCTCCTTGGCGACCTTCATCGACGGCACGGTCTTGTTCAGCGTAAAGGCCTTGAGCGCCTTCTCGTAAGAACCCTCGATCGTAGCCTCGACCACGAGCTTCTCGGAGTTCAGCTGCTGCATCATGAGGCCCTGCTGGAACAGCGGAATGTTGTCGCGGCTGATGACCTCGGGGCCGTTCTTGCCAATGTAGGCAGGCAGCTCGACCATGGCGTCGTAGGGCATGTTGGGGATAGCGCCCTTGTTCTCGCAAATGACCAGGAAGCGCTGCTTGGTGTCGTTCTTCAGAGCGATAGCCAGGTCGGCAATCCAGTCGCCGTGGCTGCCCGCATAGAACGTGCTCTCGTCGATCTCGCCCGTCTTCTCGTAGTGGTCGATGCCGTCGAAGAGGTTCTTCTCGCGCGTCTCCTCAACCTCGTTTGCACGGGTGCGCTCGGGGTTGGAATGCTCGACGAACTCCTTCTGCTGCAGGTAGTAGTTCAGATACGTGTTGGGCAGGTACTCCGGGAAGCACTCCATGATCTCATACTCGCCCTTCCAGACGTAGTACCAGCTGCCCTTGGTGTGGCGGTTCTGCTCGGGGTGCTCGTCGGTGGCCTCCTCGGGCTTCTTGGACATCAGCGAGCTCATGCCCTTGAGGTACGAATCGGGCAGCAGGATCTCATGCTCCTTGATGTACTCGCGCAGCTGCGGGAGTACCTCCTCGCCCTTGTGGCGGATCGAGGTGAACCAACCAAAGTGGTTGAGGCCAAAGTAATCGTACTCGACATCCTTCTTTTCGATATCGAGCGCGGCGCAAACCACGTCGATGATCGCGATCGGCATGTCGCAGATGTTGATGATGCGAGCGTTGGGGCGCAGGACGCGGCAGCCCTCGGAGACGATGGCGGCAGGGTTGGAGTAGTTAAGAATCCAGTAGTCCTTCTTGGCGTACTTCTCAACGTCATCGATCAGCTCGACCATGGGGAAGATGGTGCGCATGCCGTAGGCAAGGCCGCCGCAGCCGCAAGTCTCCTGGCCCACGCAGCCGTGACGCAGCGGAATCTTCTCGTCCTGCTCGCGCATGGCATAGCCGCCCACGCGCATCTGGGCAAACACGAAGCTCGCGTCCGTAAAGGCAGTCTCCTTGTCGGTGGTCACCGTGAGCTTGATGTCCAGGCCAAGGTCCTCGTGCAAAATCCAGTCCACGAGCACGCCGATCTTGCGCTGGCGCTCCTCGTTGATGTCGTACAGACGAATCTCGTCAACGTCGAGCTCGTCCTTGCGCAGAGCGATGGACTTGACGATGCCGGGGGTAAAGGTGGATCCGCCACCACACAGAGTAATGATCATTGTTTACTGCTCCTTCTCAATTGCGTTTTCGACCTTGTCGCGCATCTCGGCAACCTTCATGCCAAAGATGATCTGGATATTGTTGCCGTTGCGGTTGATACCGCTGTTGGGCACGTGGTTGATGAGGTCCTCATCGATGAGGTCCGGGTTCTTAACGTTCACGCGGAGACGCGTAAAGCAGTTCTCGAGCTCCTCGATGTTGTCCTTGCCGCCAAGACCTGTGACCAGGTCGGCAATACCCGCATCGACGCCCTCTGCGGGAGCCGCGGCAACAGCGCCCTGCTTCACCGCGACAGACGCGGCGGCCTCACCCTCGGCAACGGACTCAGCAAGCTCGGACTCTTCCTCGCGACCAGGCGTGTGGAGGTTGAGCTTCTTGATAAGGAAGGTGAAGAGGAAGAAGTACAGCGCGGCGTTGACGACTCCGAGCACGAGCATCATCGGCCAGTTGGTCTTATCGACACCCAGGACCAGGTTGGAAACCACGATGTTGATGATGCCGCCTGCAGTCGAAGCGGGCACGGAGAGAACCTTGAGCAGGACCAGGAAGATGCCGGAAAGAACCGAGTGAACGACAAAGAGCACGGGAGCGGCAAAGACAAAGAGGAAGTCCATGGGCTCGGTGACACAGGAGAGCACGGCGGTGATGATCAGCGGGATGATAACGGCCTTGGTCTTATCCTTGTTCCCCTTGTAAGCGGTGAAGATAAAGGCGAGACCGATACCGATGTAGGGCCACAGGTTGTTGAAGGTGTAGCTGTTGAAATACGTGCTATCGGAGAAGGGCTGGCCCGTCATTGCCATCTCGGCAACACGGATGGGATAGGCGCCGGCGATAACCTGATCACCCAGCGTCAGGGTGCCACCCACATCGGAGAACTGGAACGGGGTGTAGATGAGGTGGTGCAGACCGGTGGGAACGAGCAGCTTGTTGAGCATGCCGTAGATAAACAGACCGATGTTGCCCGACTCCTTAATGATGCCGGCAACGGAGGAGATGGCACCCTGAACCGGAGGCCAAACGATGCAGAAGCCAGCGCCCATAATCCAGGAAATGATGATCATGATCAGGAACGGAAAGCGAACGCCCGAGAACATCGAAAGGGCAATGGGGAACTGCTTGTTCGAGTACTTGTTGAACACAGCACCGGTGATGCAGCCCAGGATGATGCCGCCAAACACGCCGGTATCGAGCACCTGAATGCCCATAACGGTGGCCTGGCCGGTTCCGGTAAGGCCGAGCATGCCGCTCGCATCGGCAAGAGAGCCGGTGGCGTTGAGCACGATGTTGTTAGCCTGCAGGAACAGGAAGAACGACATCAGGGCGATCAGCGAAGCATGGCCCTTGTTCTTCTTTGCCATGGCGCCGGCGATGCCCACGCAGAACAGAATCGAGAGGTTGTTGATGATAAACATCAGCGACTGATAGACAACGGCGCCCACAAGCTGGAACGGACCGGAGCCCAGTACGGGGACCAAAGCGCAGATGGTCTTGTTGGTCAGAATGATGCCCACGATGAGCAGGATGCCGGCAACCGAGAGATACATCATCGGCTGGACGATCGACTTCGCGAACACCTCCAACGGCGCTTTGAAATTGAACTTCTTTTTTGCGGTCATAGCGGTACTCCCCTTCCTTTTCCGCAAATTAAGACAGGTGTGCCCTGGACAAGACCGTGAGCCTTGCCTTATATCAATCGATGTGTGGGCACGTTATGCCTAGAGACCAGGTTCTC
This sequence comes from uncultured Collinsella sp., assembly GCA_900550835.1. Classification (GTDB taxonomy): domain Bacteria; phylum Actinomycetota; class Coriobacteriia; order Coriobacteriales; family Coriobacteriaceae; genus Collinsella. The sequence goes on from URTP01000096.1 coordinate 4,697, forward strand.
CAAGCAGGTTAACAATGTGATATGCGAGATAACTCTTCTCGGCATCGGTAACGACGACGTTATAGGTAGACGCTAAGTGGTCGGCAATTGACTCCGCACACGAGAACGCCCTCGGATACGCCGTTTCATCGATACGGAACAGCGCGTCGCCATTGACCTGCCCCGCCGCGGGATCGAGCGCTCGCTGCGCAAAAAACTGCAAATGGCGAACGAAACGCTCGTACGGCAACGAGGTGACGTCAAGGGTCGTGGCATAGTGCTCGGAAACAATCGCGAGCACGTCGCGAACAAGCTGGACCGAAACAATCAGACGGTCAGAGCGCTGCGGCATGGTGGCGTTGACGATATGCAGCGTAATAAAACCCTGCTCTTCTTCGCTCATCTGGATGCCCATATACTCCTTGATAATCTGCAGCGCACGGCCCGCAAGCGCATACTCCTTGCGATAGAACTGCTGGATCTCGAGCAGCAACGGATTCTCGCAGGGGACGCCCTTACGCTCGCGCTCCAAAGCAAGACTGATATGGTCTGCGAGAGCAATGAGAATCTTGTCGTTGATATCAACATTGAGCTCTCGACGGAGCATCTGAACAATGTCCTCGGAAATCACGAGGTTGACGGTGGGGATGGACTCCAAAAGATGTGCCAAGCGATCAATCGTACGCGAATCCTGAGAAGTGCCCTCCTGCAGCGCATAGGTCTTTTCGACCGATGCATCATCGATAGCGTCGCCGGCATGACGGCCAAAGCAGAGGCCTCGACCGATGACGATGAGCTCGGAGCCATCGTCCGAAGTGACCATTGCGACGTTATTGTTGAAAACTCGCTTGATAACCACGGCACCCACCACAAGAATTTACTCGGAAAGCCAGACGACAGGCTCTTTAACAGCAACAGGGCCGGAAGCATGCTCACGAAGAGTCGACTTCTCCGAGCGCTCGCACACGATAACGAAGACCGTAGGATCGAAGCCGGCGGCGCGGACCGCGTCGAAATCGACCTCGACGAGGGGCTGGCCCGCGTCAACATGGTCACCCTGGGCAACAAGCGCATGGAAGCCCTTGCCCTCAAGTTTAACAGTGTCGATTCCGATATGCAGCATCACCTGAGCAGAGCTGTCGTCGGACATGATGCCCAGCGCGTGCTCAGTCGGAAACAGTGCCGCGACGGTACCGGAGACAGGAGCGCACACCGTTCCCTCTTGGGGAACCACGGCAACGCCATCGCCCACGGCACGGCTGCTAAAAGCGGGATCATTGGTATTTTCTAGATGAACAAGCTCGCCGGAAACAGGAGCGAGGATTTCGAACTCGGAAGTTGCAGTCTTCTGCTCATCCGAACCGCCCATCAGGCGAGAAAAGAAACCCATGGTAGCATGTCCCTTCATAAATATAGCCCAACCAAAATCAAGCGAATGCATCCACAGAGACACACCCGTTCAAAGACTTTGGTTAGGCCCACGTCCGAGGGACTCGGTAACCTTCCGCATTTCTTTTTACGGGAGCTATTGTAGACAAGCCCAAAGCCAGAACAATCATTATGACCGGTGAGCGGTATTTTTTCTTCGATAAACGGTATTTAGGCGGCACTTAGGGACGTTCCTTTCCCGCCGGCACCCAGGGACACTCCTTGCAGCAATTTCGCATGCGTTAGATGAAGAGCTCGCATTCCTTCCGCACGACGCAAGCCTTGCTCAGCATCTGGGAAACAGCGGATAGCTTGTTGGGATCAAGCTTGCGAGCGCCTCGCGGGCATACGGCGATGCAGCGCATGCAGGAGATGCACGCCTCGTCAGCTGCTCGCTTGGGGTCGCCCTTGTCGATAGCACAAACGGGACACGCCGCGGCGCATGCACCGCAGGAGACGCATTCCTCTGTTGCCTCGGGTGCCATACGGCGACCTCCAGCTTGTTTATAAGGGCGATTGCCGGGGATAGAGGGCTCGGACGCATCCTCAGCCAACAGCTTTTGCTGAATTTGTTGCGCAAACTCTGCGAGCTGCGCCGCATCCTGCGCATCCGGTCGCCCAGCAGCAAACTGACGAGCAACGGAATGCTCAGCAATAGCAGAAACAGCTGCAACCACCCTAAATCCGGCGCGCTTCGCAACGTCCTCCAGCTCTACGAGCGTGTCCTCAAACGCGCGGTTTCCGTATACACAAACCAAAACAGCCCGAGCCCCGTTGCCGCGCACCATGCCCAACCGGTCAGCCACCACAGCCGGGATTCTACCGGCATACGCCGGCACAGAGATTACGGCCACGTCGTCCTCAGTCATCGAGACAGCGCTGAGATCTAGCCCGCTATCGGTCAGATCGACGGTAACGGTATTATTGTCCAGCGCCCCGGCCACAAGGCCAGACACCTTCCGCGTTCCACCCGTCGGACTAAACACAATTTCGAATACGCTCATCGAGGCACCCTCTCCCTACGCCTAGCAACGCGTCAAGCCGTTTTCACATTCAGACAGAGTATACGGCGCATGGGGGGAGCTCCCCGTTTTGGTGCGCCAGGCACCCCAATGCACCCACCCTACGCTGTCTGCCTCTTCGTTTTGCATAAATTACGGTACAGATTGTATATATTTACGGGATATCGCCGCGTTCTCCTGAGGTACCCCATCCTGGCCCGTGCAAAAAACGGAGTATTCTGCAACGTGACCGCGCCAGCACCGCCGCGGGTGGGCAAAACTGTAGGGCGCCGTATCGTTCTAAGTCCCGACATGGCGAGAATGACGCGCCCCTGCTCCGGAAAACGGCGAAATCTGACTCGGAACGCTCGCTAGGGATATCCGAAGGCCACCGTTGGCGACGTCGAATCATATGCAGACAACTCGAACTGCAGAATACTCCAAAAAATGCACGGCGCACCCCATAGGACCCATTGCTGCATGGCGGAAAATAGGTCCTCAGCATCCCCCAGATGCATTCCCGAGAAAATCACGTTTGAATTAGCGATGGACACGGCAAACAAAAGGGCCCGAGCGTTGTTTGCTCGGGCCCTTAGCTTGTCTCACGCTAGCGCGCGATGCGCATCTTACTTGCGCTTGCCGCCGCCGTCACCGGGGCGACGGGAG
>URTP01000097.1 GCA_900550835.1 uncultured Collinsella sp.
TTCAGATAAGGAGGGAAACTATTATTTCAACGGCCGCAAGGTCAAGGTTCAGATTGCCCCCGACACCATGCTCTTTGCGCTGCTGCGCGAGCAGGGTTGCGCGTCGGTGCGCTGCGCCTGCGAGACCACCAACTGCGGTTTGTGCACGGTGTGGCTCGACGGCGACCCGGTGCTGAGCTGCTCGGTTCCCGCCGCGCGCGTCGAGGGCCACACCATCACCACGCTTGAGGGCCTCAAGGCCGAGTCCGAGGCGCTCGCCCGTGCGATGGCTTCCGAAGGTGCCGAGCAGTGCGGTTTTTGCGCCCCCGGCCTCATCATGAACGTGCTGGCGCTCGCCCGCGCCGCCAAGGAGGACCCGAGCCTCGTCGCCACGCGCGAGGAGCTCTCGCGCCAGCTCGCCGGCAACCTCTGCCGTTGTAGCGGCTACGAGAGCCAGCTGCGCGCCATCGTGCGCTTCCTTAACGAGTCTGGCGTGCAGGTGGGCTTTGAGATGCCCGAGCTGCCGGTCAACGACACGAGCTCCGACGGCGTCTCCTACAAGCAGATCACCCATAAGCAGCCCAAGAAGGACTCGAAGGCCCTGCTCGAGGGCCGTCCCGTCTACACGGGCGACCTGGTGCCCGCCGGCGCCCTGATTGTCAAGCTCAAGCGCAGCCCGTACGCCCGCGCTAAGATCCGCTCCATCGATACGTCGCGCGCCCTGAAGGTGCCCGGCGTGGTGGGCGTCTACACCTACGAGGACGTGCCCAAGCGCCGCTTTACCATCGCCGGCCAGAGCTACCCGCAGCCGAGTCCCTACGACCGCCTGATCCTCGAGAACCTGGTGCGCTACCAAAACGAGGAGGTGGCGATCGTCGCCGCCGAGACCGAGGAGGCCGCCGACAAGGCGCTCAAACTCATCAAGGTCGACTACGAGGTGCTCGAGCCGCTGCTCGATTTTACCCAGGCACTCGATAACGACATCGTGGTTCACCCCGAGGGCGACGTGACCTTTATGTTCCCGCAGGGCGGCGATGTTCCGCGCAACCTGGTTTGCAGCGGTACCAGCGATTACGGCGATCTGGACGAGGCCTTCGCCCAGAGCGACATCGTCTTTGAGCGCACCTACACAAGCCAAGCCACGCAGACCGCGCCCATGGAAACCTTCCGCGCCTTCGCGACGACCGACGCGTTCGGGCGCATTTCGGTGACCACCTCGACGCAGGTGCCCTTCCACGTGCGCCGCATGGTCGCGCAGTCGCTCGACATTCCGCAGTCGCAGGTGCAGGTCATTAAGCCGCGCATCGGCGGCGGCTTTGGCTCAAAGCAGACGGGCTGCTGCGAGATCTTCGTGGCGTTTGTGACGCAGCAGACCGGCCGTCCGAGCTACTGCTGCTACACCCGCGAGGAGACCATCACCGCGGGCAACTCGCGCCACCAGATGCAGATGACCGTTAAGCTGGGCGCCATGAACGACGGCACCATCACGGTCATCGACCTGCATACGCTGTCCAACGCCGGCGCGTACGGTGAGCACGCTACCACGACGATCGGTCTCTCAGGCCACAAGAGCCTGCCCATCTACAACCATGTGAAGGCGAGCCGCTTTAGGTGGGATGCCGTCTACACCAACACCAACCGCGGCGGCGCGTATCGCGGCTATGGTGCCACCCAGGGCCAGTTTGCCGTGGAGAGCGCCGTCAACGAGCTCGCCGACATGCTGCACATGGACCCCGCCGACCTGCGCCTTAAGAACATCGTGCGCGAGGGCGAGATCATGCCGCAGTACTACAACGAGAAGCTCAACGCCTGCGCGCTCGACCGCTGTCTGCTGCGCGCGATGGACATGATCGGCTGGCGCGACAAGCCGCTGGCTGTGGACCTGGGCGACCGCGTGCGCGCCCTGGGCTGCGCGCTCACCATGCAGGGCTCGGGCATCTCCAACGTCGACATTGCCGGTATCGACATGCGCCTGGAAGAGGATGGCTTTATTACGATTTCGACCGGCGCCACCGACAACGGCATGGGCGTCGACACGATTCTGGCGCAGATTGCCGCTGAGGAGCTGGGCGTTGAAAGCTCGCTGATCGTGGTGCGCGGCGTGGACACCGACGTGTCTCCGTTCGATGCCGGCTCGTACGCGAGCTCGGGCACGTACGTGACGGGCCTGGCAGCCAAGAACGCCGCGACCGAGCTGCGCGAGAAGATCTGCGCCAAGGCCGCCCAGATGTGGGACGTGGACGCCGCCGATGTGGTGTTCGATGGCCAGTACGTGCGCCTGTCCGACGAGCGTGCCGCACGCGAGCAGAACCGCTACCTCACGCTGCGCGACTTTGCCAACCTGTGCGTCAAGAACATCGCGGGTGGCGACGCGCTCACCTCGCACTCCTCTGCCTGCCTGCCCGTTTCGCCTCCACCGTTTATGGCCGGCATTGCCGAGGTCGAGGTCGACAAGGCCACCGGCAAGGTGACTGTGGTGGACTATGCGGCGGCCGTTGACTGCGGCACCGTGATCAACGAGGCGCTCGCGCGCGTCCAGGCCGAGGGCGGCATTGCCCAGGGCATTGGCCATGCGCTCTACGAGATTGTTGAGCACGACGACCGCGGCCGCCTGCGCACCGGCAACTTTATGAGCTACAAGCTGCCCACGCGCCTGGATATCGGCAGCATTCGCGTAGCCTTTGAGCCGAGCTACGAGCCGACGGGTCCGTTTGGCGCCAAGTCGATCGGCGAGGTCGTCATCAACACGCCGCTCGCCGCCGTGGCCTCGGCCGTGGCGCACGCCACCGGCCACCAGGTGCGCTCGCTGCCCATCACGCCCGAGAAGGCCCTTCTGGGGGAGTAGCGGGTCAGCGAACAAGTCGTAATTGGCGGGGTGGGGCAACTCGCCCCGCCAATTGCACTCGTGGTGAGGTCGTGAGCCTGTAAAAGGTGTGCGTGCGCTTGCCGCTCGTATCTGCTATCATTCCTAATCTGTGCGCTCATGCGGGCGTGGCGGAATTGGTAGACGCGCCAGATTTAGGTTCTGGTGGGATTCCCGTGAAGGTTCGAGTCCTTTCGCCCGCACCATCGCACCTGCGTCGGCTTCGGCCGTCGCGACTCTTTGTTGCATAAAGGTACCAGCACCTCAGATAAGCTGGGCAGTATGAGGAGGAACGTGTTGAACATCACCGCTTCTGACGTCAAGGACGCCAAGCTCACCGCTACGGTCACCATCCCGGCCGCCGACGTCGACGCCGCGATCAAGAAGGCCTACAAGGACACCGCCAAGAAGTACCGCTTCCCGGGCTTCCGTGCCGGTAAGGCTCCCCGTCCGGTCATCGATTCCGCTCTTGGCGCCGAGGCTACCCTCGCTCAGGCCACCAACGACCTGATCGCCGCCAACGAGCCCGCCGTCCTCAACGAGCTGGACATCGTCCCCACCAAGAACGGTGACTACAAGGAGCTCGACCTCGCCAAGGATCACGAGGACTACACCTACACCGTCGAGTTCTCCCTGCGTCCTGCTGCCGAGCTCTCCTCCTTCGACGCCGTCGAGATCGAGATGCCCCCCGCGGAGGTCACCGAGTCCGAGATCAACAACCAGGTCGAGATGCTCCTCAACTACCGTGCCACCTTCGAGGACGTTGAGGGTCGCGCTGTCGAGGCTGACGACTATGTGACCGTCGACCTCAAGGCCGTCGAGAACGCCGACAACTTTGCCGCCGAGGGTCGCATGCTCATCGCCGGTAACGACAGCAACCCCAAGGAGTTCAACGAGGCCCTGATCGGTGCTAACGTTGACGACGTCAAGACCGTCACCTGGACCGACGAGGTCGAGGAGGGCGAGGAGGCCGAGACCCACACCGTCGAGGTCACCGTCAAGGGCATCAAGGTCCGCAACACCCCCGAGCTCACCGACGAGCTTGTCAAGTCCGACTTCGGCTTCGACAGCATCGACGCTATGCGCGACGCCATCAAGATCGAGATCGAGCAGGACAAGGCTTCCCGCCTTCCGGCCGAGAAGGAGAACCGTTGCGTCTCCGCTCTCGCCGAGCGCCTGCAGCTCGACGAGATGGACGCCGACTACGAGCAGTCCGTCTTTGAGGAGCTTGGCCAGAACTTCCTGTCCAACCTCGCTGCCCGCGGCATGACGCTGGACACCTGGCTGCCCGCTTCCGGCCTGACCATGGAGCAGTTCATCGGCGACTTGCACAAGCAGGCCAACGACGTTGCCCGTGAGTCCCTGGCGCTCGACGCTCTCGCCCGTGAGCTCAAGATTGAGGTCACCGAGGACGACATCAACGCCGAGTTCGAGAAGGCTGGCGTCAAGGACGTCGAGGCTTCCAAGGCCGAGTTCATCGCCGATGGACGCATGCCTGCCGTCCGCGAGTCCATCCGTCGCTCCAAGGCCGTCGATCACCTGGTCGAGAACGCCAAGGTGACTGAGGTCGACGAGACCGCCAAGGACGCCGAGTAATTCTCGCCACCTTGCACGCGAGCGCATGTATGTGCCCGTGATGGGGTAAAGTTATAAGCCGGTTATCCGGTTGCTTCGTACGGTGCCAGCCAATGCATAGCATGCGGGCACCGTACGTTTGTCTAGAACCACTATTGGTCCGTAAGAGAAATGGAGATGCGTATGATCGCTAAGTTCGATTCCGCCCTCGTGCCATACGTTATCGAGCAGACGCCGCGCGGCGAGCGCAGCTACGATATCTATTCGCGCCTGCTCAACGATCGCATCATCTTCTTGGGCGAGGAGATCAACTCCGTCAGCGCCAACCTGGTCGTTGCCCAGCTACTGCATCTTGAGAGCCAGGATGCCGAGAAGGATATCTCGCTCTACATCAATTCGCCCGGTGGCGAGGTCTACTCCGGCCTGGCGATTCTGGACACCATGAACTTCATCAAGCCACAGGTCTCCACCATCTGCGTCGGTATGGCCGCGTCCATGGCCGCCGTGCTGCTTTCGGCCGGCGCCAAGGGCAAGCGCTTCTGCCTGCCGCACTCCAAGGTCATGATTCACCAGCCCAGCGGCGGTGCCCAGGGCCAGCAGACCGAGATCGAGATCGTGGCCGAGGAGATCAAGAAGACCCGCCGCGAGCTCAACCAGATTCTGTCCGATGCCTCGGGCCAGCCGATCGAGAAGGTCCAGGCCGATACCGAGCGCGACAACTACCTGACCGCTGCCGAGGCCCTCGACTACGGCCTGATCGACCGTATCGTCACCTCGCGCGACCTCGCCGCGAAGGACGCCTAGGATGGCCGGTAACATGCAGGACAACTTCGACGAGAACGGCAACCCCATCCGCTGTTCCTTCTGCGGAAAAGAGCAGGGTCAGGTTCGCCGCCTTGTTAAGGGCCCGACCAACATCTTTATCTGTGACGAGTGCGTCGCCGCCTGCTCCGAAATCCTTGAGGAGTCGCTGGCTTCGGACTTTATGGACGCCGCCCGCAACGGCAAGCTGCCGGGCTTCCTCAACGACCACGGCCAGGCTGCGTCCCAGCCTGCCGTTGACCCCGAGGCCGAGGGCTTTGAGCTCGAGGACGACCGTCAGGTCATCACGCACGTGCCGACGCCGCACGAGATCTATGACGAGCTTTCGGCCTATGTTATGGGTCAGGAGGACGCCAAGCGCGCCATGTCGGTGGCCGTGTACAACCACTATCGCCGCGTGATTGAGGGCGGCGCTGCGGTGTCTGCATTTGATGACGACATGGGCTCGCAGTTCGATGACGATATGGACGAGGTGGAGCTCGCCAAGTCCAACATCCTGCTGCTCGGTCCCACCGGTTCCGGCAAGACCCTGCTGGCCCAGACGCTCGCGCGCATTCTTGAGGGGCCGTTTGCCATCGCCGATGCCACCGCGCTCACCGAGGCCGGCTATGTGGGCGAGGACGTGGAGAACATCCTACTCAAGCTCATTAATGCTGCCGATGGCGACATTGAGCGCGCACAGGTTGGCATCATCTACGTTGACGAGATCGACAAGATTGCCCGCAAGGCTGAGAACCTCTCCATTACCCGCGATGTTTCGGGCGAGGGTGTTCAGCAGGCGCTGCTTAAGATTCTTGAGGGCACGGTGGCCAGCGTTCCGCCCACCGGCGGCCGCAAGCATCCCCAGCAGGAGCTGCTGCAGATCGACACGACCAACATCCTGTTCATCTGCGGCGGTGCCTTCGACGGACTGGACAAGTATATTCTGCGCCGCACCGACAAGTCCGCTCTGGGCTTTGGCAGTGCACTGAAGGACAACTCCGTCGAGGCGGAGAAGGCCCTGCTGCGAAAGGTGGAGCCCCACGATCTGGTCAAGTTCGGCCTGATCCCGGAGCTGATCGGCCGTCTGCCGGTCATCACCGTTCTGGACGATCTGGACGAGGATGCTCTGGTGCGCGTGCTCAAGGAGCCCCGCAACAGCCTGGTCAAGCAGTACAAAGAGCTGCTGAACATGGACAACGTGGAACTGAACTTCACCGACGAAGCACTCCACGCCATTGCCCGCAAGACCATCGAGCGTAAGACCGGTGCCCGCGGCCTGCGCAGCGTGATGGAGAGCATCCTGCTGCCCATCATGTACGAGGTGCCCAACGACGCCACCATCATCCGCGTGACGGTGGATGAGGACACCGTGGAGAGCGGCGAAGCCCACCTGGAGTACGGCGCAGTGCGCAAGCGTTATAAGAACCAGACCTCCCTGAGCTGATCCTGAGCAGGGGAGAGAAAAGCCCTGTTTCAAAAGCAATTTGCTTTTGGCAGGGCTTTTTGTTTTCAGATTCTTGTTTCTAAGGGCAAAATGCGTTATAATAATAAAGTCTGGAATCTGTGCGGAGCTTTTCCCTGGCAGGAGCGCTTCCCCCAAGGCAGATCCCGACGCAATGGGTAACAGGAAGTACGATAAAGGAGTGTGTTTTCAATGGCAAATTATCTTGCAATGAATCGTGAAGAACTCGCTGCCGAAAAAGCTGCGCTTGAGGCAGAGTACAAAAAGTTTCAGGCCAAGGGCCTCAAGCTGAATATGGCCCGCGGCAAGCCTGGCCCTCACCAGATGGATCTGGCCATGGACCTGCTGAAGATGAACGATTACACCACCGATGCCGGCACCGATGCCCGCAACTACGGTGAACTGGAGGGCCTGCAGGAGGCCCGCGTGCTGTTTGCCGATGTGTTCGGCGTGCAGCCCGGTGAGGTGTTCGTGGGCGGCAACTCCAGCCTGCAGCTGATGTACAATCTGATCAACATCGGCTATGTGTTCGGCTTCCCGGAGTCTCCGTGCCCCTGGTCTCAGGTGGAGAAGCGCAAGTTCCTCTGCCCGGTGCCCGGCTACGACCGTCACTTTGCCATCACTGAGGAGTTCGGCTTTGAGCTGGTCAGCGTGCCCATGACCCCCAATGGCCCGGACATGGACATGGTGGAAAAACTGGTGGCCGAGGATGACACCATCAAGGGCATCTGGTGCGTGCCGCAGTATTCCAACCCCGACGGCTACACCTACAGCGATGAGACCATTGAGCGCTTCGCCAAGATGAAGACCGCTGCGCCCGACTTCAAGATCTTCTGGGATGAGGCCTACATCGTGCACCACCTCACCGATGAAATCATCGAGACTCCGGTGCTGCTGAACGAGAGCAAGAAGTACGGCAATGAGGACCGTGTGTTCATGTTCACCTCTACCAGCAAGATCACCTTCCCGGGTGCCGGTGTTTCTGCCATTGCCTGCAGCGAGAGCAGCATGAAGTATATCTGCAAGCGCTTCTCGGTCATGATCATCAGCTATGATAAGATGAACCAGCTGC
>URTP01000098.1 GCA_900550835.1 uncultured Collinsella sp.
AGCTTACCGCCCGAGAGCACGCCGGCGCCCACGCCGGTACCGATGGTCAGATACACCACGTCAGTGAGGCCCTGGGCGCAACCAAAGGTGACCTCGCCCAGGCAGGCGACGTTGACGTCGGTGTCGTAGCCGCAGGGAATATTGAGCTCGTTTTGGATGGTGCCCAGCAGGTCAAAGTAGCGCCATGCCGTTTTGGGCGTCTCCAGGATCTTGCCGTATTGGGACGAGGCAGGGTTGACTGCGGTGGGGCCAAAGGCGCCGATGCCCAGCGCGGCGATGTCCTTGTCGGCAAACCATGCGTTGACGGCCTCAACGGTCTCCTGCGGGGTCGTGGTCGCAATCTGCTCGCGTTCCAGGACCGTGCCGTCTGCATAGCCCGTGGCGCAGACCATCTTGGTGCCGCCGGCCTCGAGCGCTCCGATAAGCTGCTGCTCTGCCATAGTATTCCTCTCTGGACGAGTTGCTCCGTGACTAAAGTATAGCGCTCTAAAAAATAAATGAGGTCGCTATAAAAAGAAACCTCATGGCCCAACGGGTTCACGAGGTTTCTTTAGTGCCTTTAGTTACTGACCGTCCTTACCCGCGCGGGTTGATTTTATCACGTAGCGACTTGAGGTTCTCAAGCGCAGCGTTGAGCGTCTCGTCTCGCTTGGCAAAGTGGAAACGAATCAGATGGTTGACGGGCTCGCGGAAGAAGCTCGAGCCCGGAACGGCGCCCACGCCCACCTTGGAGGCCAAATCCTCACAGAAGTCGAGGTCGCTGTCATAGCCAAACTCCGAGATATCCATCATCACATAGTAGGCGCCCTGCGGCACGTTGTGCTCAAGACCGATGCTATCGAGCCCCTGACAGAATAGGTCGCGCTTGGCGGTGTAGAGGTCGAGGACCTCCTGGTAATAGCTGTCGTCGAATTTGAGGGCGGTGACGACAGCTTCCTGCAGGGGAGCGGCAGCACCCACGGTGAGGAAGTCGTGGACCTTTTTAATGCGCTCGGTGATCTGGGCCGGGGCGATGGTGTAGCCCAGACGCCAGCCGGTGATGGAGTACGTCTTAGACAGCGAACTGCAGCTGATGGTTCGATCGAACATGCCGGGCAGCGTGGCCATATAGACGTGCTCGTGGGGCGCGTAGACGATGTGCTCGTATACCTCGTCGGTAATGCAGTAGGCGTCGTACTTTTTGCAGAGGTCGGCGATTAAGGTGAGCTCCTCGCGCGTAAAGACCTTGCCGCAGGGGTTGGAAGGGTTGCACAGGACGATGGCCTTGGGATCGTTGTCGCGGAAGGCCGCCTCGAGTGTCTCGCGGTCAAAGTCGAACGCAGGTGGGTTAAGCGGCACGTAGATGGGCTCGGCACCCGAGAGGATCGTGTCGGCGCCGTAGTTCTCGTAGAATGGCGAGAAGATGACGACCTTGTCGCCGGGGTTTGTGACCGTCATCATGGCGGCCATCATGGCCTCGGTGGAGCCGCAGGTGACCACGATGTTCTCGTTGGGGTTGATCGGCATGCCCATAAAGTGCTCCTGCTTGGCGGCAAGCGCCTCACGCATGGCCTGGGAGCCCCAGGTGATGGAGTACTGGTGATAGAGCGGCTTGGGGTCGCTGGCGATGGCGCTCAGGCTGTTGAGCAGCTGCGCCGGGGGATCGAAGTCGGGGAAGCCCTGCGACAGGTTGACGGCGCCATACTTATTGGAGATGCGCGTCATGCGGCGGATGACCGAATCGGTAAACGTTGCCGTACGGTTGGAGAGTTCTTTCATGCTTGTCCTTTCGAGCATTTGCAGTGGGGCAAGTTTACTCCTATGAAACCGGTGGGAATTGCTCGAAATGGTCTCGAAAAACTCTTTTCAAAATTCTTGAAAATTGGGGCTTGCATCGCGTGGCGTTCCTTGCAATAATAGTCGAGCGCGAAGCGCACAGGACACGGTGGGTGTAGCTCAGTTGGCTAGAGCGACGGGTTGTGGTCCCGTAGGTCGAGGGTTCGAGTCCCTTTACCCACCCCAGTTCTTGCTTCGTGTTGATATCGGGTCGTTAGCTCAGTTGGTAGAGCAGGGGACTCTTAATCCCAAGGTCCAGGGTTCGACCCCCTGACGGCCCACCCAAAGTATGTTAAAGCGACTGGCTTAGGCTGGTCGCTTTTTTTGTTGACCTCGCATGGGGTCGAACCCGTCGGGGCGCGAAGCTGAGGAAATGCGTAAGCATTTACCAGCGCAGCGCGCAAGGCGCAAAGCGCCGAAGCGGCCGCCTGCAAAGCAGGCTGACCCCCTGACGGCCCACCAAAGATTGTTAAGACGGTCAACTTCGGTTGGCCGTCTTTTTTATTAACCTCGCATGGGGCCGAACCCGTAAGGGCACAGACGCTTTACAAGTCGAGCCTGCCCTGGGGGTCGGTGAATCCGTCTGTACCCTCCTTGAGCTTTTTCTCGTCTGCTTTCACGCGACGTTCGAGCTTCTTTGTATCTTCGGCAGGCGGTAGGTTCTCGGGTACAATTCCGCGGTCGATGAGGCTGCCACGCACGCTTGTGTTGTTCTCGACGTGCTCTTGCTTGATCTGGTCCAGACCGTACAGGTCGTGTTCCTCGGCGTTGAAGGCCGTCATCGAGTTCGTAAGGTCCTTTGCTTTGATGAGGACATCGGCTAACCTGTCCGCCAATGCCGCGCTCTTGGGTATGCCGAGCTGCTGCTTCATTTCCGCCGTGCTTCTGCCGCCGAATAACGCTTCATCGCCCTTCGACTTGATGATCGCGAATCCTTTGGAGTCCACGCCGCGTTTGAATGCAATACCCGAGAGCTGTTTCTCTGAATCGGATAGCGAGTGGCGCGCCTGCAAGCGCTGAATCTCTGCGAAGCGCTGCTCTATGAGCTCTTGGCGGCGCGTCTGCACGGCAAAGTATGCTTGGGCGAGTGCAATCTCTGGCTTGTTTGAATCTCCGTTCTGGGCGATTAAATAGCATGCATAGCGCGTAAGTTTGTAGTCTTTAACCGCGCGAGCGGCGACACCGGCAATTACCATTTTCGTGGTGTCACGAAAATGGGAATCAACTGGAGTTTTGTTTGTTTCGCACGAGACTTTTGCCCTCTAAACAACTTCGGCGAAGTTTTCCCATCGCGTGTACCCCATGGGTTCCATTAAATCTCGTGCGAGCCAATACTCAACGCCGTCTTCTACATTGGCGTAGCTATCAAGTTCGACACGCCACTTCTCGATATCTCTACTGTCCATATCTCCTCCTCGCTGGCCTATTGTCTATGCGGGCTTTGCCCGCTCCGTATTCAGAACAAGGATACGCTGCCGTACGGACACGAATGGGCCCCGTGCCACTTCGAGCTCACGGGGCCCATAGATATCGATTAGTTGTGTTCTGCTTTAGATGGGTGTTCGAATTAGTCCGCTCGATAGTGCGATCCGAGGCTTTCGGTTCGTTTGCGCATGGCTTTGACCATTTCCTGTGCTAGTTGAATCTGCGATTGCAGGCGGGCGAGGGCTGCGACTTCGCTGTCCTGGGCTTTCTGTGTGCTCAAGGTCGTTGCCTCCGTCTTCAAGCCCTCAAGCTCGTGTAGTGCCTCGGATAGGCCTGTTTCGGTCCTGTTGATCATGCAATAGGTGCTCATCGTGTGCCTTAGGCTGTGTGTCAGGCGTTCGGCATCTGTTGCGGCTATGCCGTACTGGGGGAGGGCGATATCCGCCTTCAGGGCTGTCTCGGGCTCTTTCTGTGCTGCTTGGGCTGCCGATGCGCCCGCGATGCGCCCGAACACGATGCCGTTGGCGCTTGACAAGCCACCAATGCGGTCGGCGCCGTGCATGCCGCCTGTCGCCTCACCGCAAGCGTAGAGGCCCTCAACGCCCGTTTGCGCGGTCTTATCGATCTTGATGCCGCCGTTAGCGGCGTGGGCATACATCGCAACGCGCATCTCGTCAGTCGGGGCGATGCCGTGCTCGTCTTGCAGCCAGGTGGCAAAGGTCTGCACAAACTCTGGGACATCTTCGCGGGGAAAGTCGTAGTGGAGTGCCAGGCCTTCGACACCTGCCTGATCGATGACGAGATCGATGGCGCTGGAAGCCAGGCGCGAAGTGAAGGGACCGTATCCGGAGCGTTGCTCAAGCAGGTCGTCCAGCTTGTCGTCGGCAATATCTACCGGCTGGTCTACATGTACGTAGCGCCAGGTTTTCTCGTTGAAGACCAGGTTGCGCTTGGGCTCGATGAAGCCGGGCATCATCTGCATGAACTCTATATTAGTAAGTGTTGCGCCGTGCGCCAGCGCGATGGCCTGCGAGGAGCTGAGCACATCAGCCGACGTAAGGCTGCGCTCGAACAGGCCGCCTGTGCCACCGGTTGCGATGATCGTGGCCTTGGCAGCAAAGGGCACGATTCGATTTTCGGTGAGGTCGTAGAGCATGGTTCCGGTTATTCTGCCGTTCGTGTCCTCAACAAGGTCGATAAGCTCATGGCGGGGGAGCAGGCGAATGCCGAGCGACTCGATCCGGGTCGTCAGAGCGTCCTCAAGGGGCTTGCGGGTGAGGCCGCGCCACATGCGCGTCTTGTGGTCAAAGCAGGGGATAAATTGCTTTTGCTGAGCGCTTTCAGCGCTTTGCGGACGCTGGAGCTCAACACCCAGGTCTTGCTCGAGCCATTCAATTGCCTGGGGAATGCTGTGGACAAACGTCTGGACAAGATCGGGGTCGGCGACGCCGCCACCAACGGTCTGGATGGTATCGATAAGGTCTTGTTCGTCGTCTTCGTTAACGGGTCCGATAAGCCCCAAGCCCCAGGTTCCGGGGAAGAAGCTTGATCCACTCATAGTCTTGCCGGCGCTTGCCACAGTGACGGTCACGCCCGCGCGCGCCGCTTCGATGGCGGCGCAAAGGCCCGCAATGCCAGATCCAATTACCAGTACATCAGTCGATTCCATCGGATTCCTTTCTCGTCCGGCGCATTGTCGCACGGGTGATCGGCAATGGGGCCGCAAAGACTCGGCAAATCGGTAAAGGGCAATTATGGCAGGTGGGTGTCATGGACACTTTGACGTTCCATCTCGTCTCATCTCGTATTTCGCCCCAACTGGTATATCGGCATTAGCTACCCTGCGACAGCGTAAACAAAAAGAGCCGCTACCTCGAAAGGTAGCGGCTCCAAAGCTCAACTATATGAGCATCGCGCGGGCGCGATTAGGCCTTGAGGGCCTCCTCGACAGCGACAGCGCAGGCGACGGTGGCACCGACCATGGGGTTGTTGCCCATGCCGATGAGACCCATCATGTCGACGTGCGCAGGCACGGAGGAAGAACCGGCGAACTGGGCGTCGGAGTGCATACGGCCCATGGTGTCGGTCATGCCGTAGGAAGCGGGGCCAGCAGCCATGTTGTCGGGGTGCAGAGTACGGCCGGTGCCGCCGCCGGAGGCCACGGAGAAGTACTTCTTCCCCTGCTCGATGCACTCTTTCTTATAGGTACCGGCCACAGGATGCTGGAACCGGGTGGGGTTGGTGGAGTTGCCGGTGATGGACACATCTACACCCTCGTGGTGCATAATGGCCACGCCCTCCCGGACATCATCGGCACCGTAGCAGCGGACGTCAGCCCGCTCACCCTCGGAGTAACGAATCTCCCGGACGATGCTCAGCTTGCCGGTATAGTAGTCAAACTGCGTCTGAACATAGGTAAAGCCGTTGATGCGGCTGATGATCTGGGCAGCGTCCTTACCGAGACCGTTGAGGATCACCCGCAGGGGCTCCTTACGGGCCTTGTTGGCGTTCTTCACGATACCGATAGCGCCCTCGGCAGCAGCGAAGGACTCGTGGCCCGCCAGAAAGGCAAAGCACTTGCTCTCATCGCTGAGGAGCATGGCCCCCAGATTGCCGTGACCCAGACCCACCTTCCGGTCCTTGGCCACGGAGCCGTCGATGCAGAAGGACTGCAGGCCCACACCGATCATCTTGGCGGCCTCGGCAGCGGTCTTGACGCCGGACTTCAGGGCGATAGCTGCGCCCACGGTATACGCCCAGCAGGCGTTTTCAAAGCAGATGGGCTGGATGCCCTTGACGATCTCATAGGGGTCGAAGCCCTTGGCCTTGCAGATCTCCCGGCACTCCTCCACGGAGCCAATGCCATACTGAGCGAGGACGCCATTGATCTTGTCGATTCTTCTTTCGTAGCTTTCAAACAGTGCCATTTTTTGTCCTCCTCTTATTCCTGCCGGGGGTCAATGTACTTGGCGGCGTTCTCGAACTGGCCGTAGTGACCCTTGGCCTTCTCCAGCGCCGCAGCGGCGTCGTCGCCCTTCTTGATGAAGTCCATCATCTTACCCAGACTGATGAACTCATAGCCCGCGATCTCGTCGTCCTTGTTCAGCGCCAGCCGGGTGACATAGCCCTCGGCCATCTCCAGATAGCGGGGTCCCTTGACCTTAGTAGCGAACATGGTACCCACCTGAGAGCGCAGTCCCTTCCCCAGATCCTCCAGAGAAGCGCCCACAGATAGGCCACCCTCAGAGAAGGCAGACTGAGACCGGCCATATACGATCTGCTCGAACAGCTGACGCATGGCGGTGTTGATGGCGTCGCACACCAGATCTGTGTTCAGCGCCTCCAGAATGGTCTTGCCGATGAGGATCTCGGAGGCCATAGCGGCAGAATGGGTCATACCGGAGCAGCCGATGGTCTCCACCAGCGCCTCCTCGATGATGCCATTTTTAATGTTCAGGGTCAGCTTGCAGGCACCCTGCTGAGGGGCGCACCAGCCGACACCGTGGGTAAAGCCGGAGATATCGGAGATTTCCTTGGCCTGCACCCACCTCCCCTCCTCAGGGATGGGAGCCGGGCCGTGGTAAGCACCCTTGGCCACCGGACACATATGCTGTACTTCCGCAGTATAGATCATGGTAACGATTCCTTTCTGTGCTGAATTTTTTACCATTGTGGATGGGTTTATCCTTTGGGGCTATTATAGCAAACGCCGGGAGAGATTTCAAGAAGTTCTAAGCAAATATTCCGAACATTCCGTGCATTTTTGCGCCAACGCAGGGAATCTATCCCTCTCACAGCTTGGTCAGATGGGTCCCGGCGGCCTTGAGCATCAGTTTTTTGGTGCCAATCTTATCAAAGGCCACTTCCACCAGCGCATCGCCGCCCATGGGCCGGACGCTGAGTACCATACCGTCTCCGAAGGCATTGTGGCGAACGCTGTCGCCGGCCCGCAGCTGCATCAGGGGCGCAGAGGGTGCTGCGGAGCGAGCCCGCACCGACGGAGCGGACGGAGCCGTTGTAGATCGGACCGGCTCC
>URTP01000099.1 GCA_900550835.1 uncultured Collinsella sp.
CCCGCCGCCGGTACGCAGCAGGCCTCGCACGCCGCCTGCTCGCGCGAGATCAAAAAGCATGTGAACATTCCCGTCGCCACGGTCGGCCGCATCAATGAGGCATGGATTGCCGAGGAGCTGATCGAGGACGGCGCTGCCGACATCTGCATGATGGGCCGCGCCAATCTGTGCGATGCCGAGTTCTGCAACAAGGCCGCTGCCGGCAATGCCGATGATATCCGTCCCTGCATCGGTTGCCTGCGCTGCCTGAACGGCATCATGTTTGGCAAGCGCATCTCCTGCACCGTCAACCCGGACGTGGAACGCGACGAGGCCGGCTACGAGCCTGCCGCCGAGGCCAAGAACGTACTGGTTGTGGGCGCTGGTCCTGCGGGCATGGAGGCAGCCTACATTGCCGCCAAGCGCGGCCATAACGTGGTGCTCGTGGACAAGCAGGACGAGCCGGGTGGCGAGATGCGCATCGCGGCCGTTCCGCCGGCAAAGCAGGAGCTCACCCGCGTGATCAAGTATCAGTACCGTCGCCTGGCCGAGGCAGGCGTCACGTGCGTCTTTGGCACCGAGCTCTCGGCCGAGGACATTCAGCGCGACTACGCGGGTTACGAGGTCGTCCTGGCTTATGGCGCCGAGCCCATCGCCCCGGCCTTTATGCAGGGCTTTAAGCAGGTTATGACGGCTGACGACCTGCTGGGTGGCAAGGCTTTCCCGGGTAAGAAGATCGTCATTGTGGGCGGCGGCACCGTTGGCTGCGAGACGGCCGATTACCTGGCCCCGTTGGTCAACGACCTTTCGCCGGCCAATCGCGATGTCACCGTTATCGAGATGACCAAGACGCTTGCCGCCAACGAGGGCGGTGCCGGTCGCGCGGTGCTCATCACGCGCATGCTCTCCAAGGGCGTCCATGTGCTGACCGAGGCCAAGGTGACCGAAATCACCGAGGACGCCATCAGCTACGAAAAGGACGGCGAGGTCCACACCATCGCCGATGCCGATACGCTGGTGCTTGCCATGGGCTATCGTCCCAACACCAAGTTGGCCGACGACCTTACCGCTGCCGGCGTTGCCACCCACGTGCTGGGCGATGCCCAGAAGTGCGGCAACATCCGCGACGCCATCGGCGATGGCTACAAGGTTGCCTGCGAACTCTAGTCAACCCCTTGGTGCGTGGGGGCAGGTTACTTTGCACCAACTTGGTGCATGTAAATCTGGCCCCATCGCGCCATTGCGGCTTCATGGAATAGCGCCCGTACGCATCGAATTTCTCCTCTCATAGATGTGCGGCACAAAGAGCCCCGAGTTCATACGAGCTCGGGGCTCTTTTCGTTTGGATTGCAGACGTATTGACAGACGAAAACAGTCTGTGTCCGGTATTGAGCCATACGAAAGCGAAATTATGCGTCCTAATTCCGTACGCAAATAAAGACGAAAACCATTTGCGTCTTGGATAAATCAGTACGCAAACGGTTTTCGTCTTATAATACGCTTATGAATGGTACGAAACGAGAGGGTTGTGCATATGGTTGTTAGAGAGAGCCCTACAGTCGAATACGAGGAAAGCGTTACGCCGACGTTTCTTAAAACGGTGAGCGCCTATGCAAACTACGGGACGGGCAAGATTGAGTTTGGCGTTGATGACGAGGGCGTGGCTGTCGGCCTTGCAGATCCGGTCGCAGAGTGTCTCCGCATCGAGAACATGATTAATGACAGCTTGGATCCCGCTCCCCGTTACACGCTCGAGCGCGATGAGAAACACGGGACCGTAATCCTTACGGTTTATGAGGGCCAGGACAAACCCTATCGAAGCAAGGGAAAGGCCTACAGGCGAAACGATTCGGCAACGGTGGAGGTCGACCGGTTTGAGTATGGCAGGCTGACGCTCGAAGGCAGCAACGTAACGTTCGACGCGCTCACGTCGGCTCGCCAGGACTTGAGTTTTCACACGCTCGAGCATAAGTGTGTTGAACATCTCGGCATTTCCGAGCTAACGCCGGATATTATGCGCACGCTTCGCTTGCTCGGCAAAGATGGCTATACCAACGCTGCGGCGATTTTGGCGGATAAGAATGATTTTCCGGGCATCGACTGCGTCCGTTTTGGCGATACCGAGGATGTGATCTTGGACCGTGAGACGGCGACAAATGTATCCGCAATTGAGCAGGTGGACAGGGCGGTGGCTATGTTTGCACGCTACTACCGTTTTGAGCGTATCGAAGGGATGGAGCGCGTCCAAACCGATCGAATTTCTCTTGAGGCATTCCGCGAAGCTGTTGCAAACGCTTTGGTGCATCGGACGTGGGACGTTCGAGCGAATGTTCAAATTGCCTTGTACGACGATCGTGTTGTTGTGACTTCGCCCGGATCACTGCCTGCCGGTTTGACGACGGAACAATACCTGTATGGGCAGATATCCGTGCTCAGAAACCCAATTGTCGCCGAGGTCTTTTTAAAGCTGGATTACATCGAGAAATTTGGCACGGGAATCGCGCGCATTAGACGTGCCTATCGCGATTCGATCAATCAACCAATTTTTGATGTTCGCGGCGGCATGGTGGCCGTCACATTGCCCGCTACCGATGCCTTTGAAGGGTCCGAGGAAGAGATCCAGGTTCTCAATGCCTTGTCGGGCGGGCGAATTATGTCGCGAAGCGAGATTGAAAAACAGACGGGGCTGAGCCGCATGCGGACGTTGGCGGCACTCGAATCTCTGCTTGAACGGAATGCAATCGTAAGGCAGGGAACCGGGCGGGCCACGAAATACGAGCGCTCATAGTCCAAAAGAGCCATGGTACAAGACGGACCCCAAGCCAGCGTTGGCTTGGGGTCCGTTATATCCCGGATGGTAACGGGCCGATTATTGTCAAGTTATAGCAAAGTATAGCGACGTACAGCAAAGTATAGTGAAATATGGCAAGCCGTATAGCGCGCCTTGATTATCAACCCTTGATTATCAACCCTTGATTATCAACCCTTGATTATCAACCGTCCGTATTTCACAGCAACTTATAACAGGCTCGGGGTGCCAATTTGGGGTGCGGTAGTGCTGCGTCACGAAAAGGGCCTATCTACTACGTTTAAGCCGCAGGGGTCAACCATAGTCGGCTTTTTCGAAAATCGACAAGCTGTCTACCTGCGGTTTTGTTTTCACGGTTTTCGGTATGGCCGAGGCTATCCGTGTTAACGTAGTAGATGGGCCACTTTTGTGGCAAGGGGGCCGATCTGCGGGCCAGGGTAGCTAAAAGAGACACGCCCCAAAAAGACTGATTGGGAGCTGGGGCGTGTCGATGCGATAGTATTACGTGGTGGAATTCGACAAACCGTGGGCTTCATCCGAGGGCTTTATGGAACAACACCAGCATTATCAGAGCCTGCAAGATCAGGCATACAACGCACTGCGCTCCAAGATTATCTATGCCGAGCTCAAGCCCGGCACGCGCCTTTCGGCGATTGGTCTGGAAAAGGAGACGGGGATCGGGCGCACGCCAATTCGCGAGTCCTTTGTGCGCCTGCGCGAGCAAGAGCTGGTGGAAACGCGTCCCAAGAGCGGCACCTACGTCTCTAAGATCAGCATGGAACACGCCGAGAATGCCTGTTTCTTGCGCGAGAAACTCGAAAGAAGCGTACTCATTAAATGTTGTCCGGCTGCCACGTCCGAGCAAAAGCATCGGCTCGAGCAGATTCTTGCCGAGTCCGAGTCGCTCGACCATAGCGAGACGCGTCGCTTTTTCGACTTGGATAACCTGTTTCATGAGACGTGTTTTGAGATTGCCGGTCGTCACATGCTGTGGGATTGGATGAAGAGCGTCAACACGCATTTTGAGCGATACAACTGGTTGCGTATGGTGTCGCAGGATCTGGATTGGGAGCCGATTCGTCGACAACATCGTCGGATTCTCGAGGCCATTAAGAGGGGCGATACCGACACGGCGAGCTACCTGGCAGAGACGCACTTGCACCTGATGCCCGAGGAGCAGGGCCCGGTTATCGCCTTGCATCCCGACTATTTCGAGCTGTCCAAAGACTCGTCTATCTAGCCCATCACCGCATCTGCTCGAGACGCAAAAACGATCCTGCTCACCTACAACGTTTTGCAAGCGAGATTTTTAAAAAAATGCCTAAAATGGCTCAGACTGCCGACAATTGGGAAACGGGGTGCGCTATGGCGCAGATGAGAATCAATGACATTGCCGCCGAGGCGGGCGTGAGCCCGGCCACGGTCTCGCGCTATCTCAACAACCGCCCCGGGCAGATGACCGAGGAAACCCGCGCTCGCATCGCGGCGGTTATCGAGCGCACTGGCTATCGCCCACGTGCTGCTGCACGCAATCTACGCAGCTCACGCACCAACCTCATCGGCGTGATTCTGGCCGACATCACCAACCCGTTCTCCAGCGCCATGCTCGAAGGGCTTTCCGCTAGCGCCGCCGCGCGCGGCTGCTCGCTTATGACGGCCATTAGCGGCAATGACCCCGCCAAGGAAGCAGAGTCGCTCACTAGACTTATCGATGCCGGCGTGGACGGCCTGGTCGTCAACACCTGCGGCGGCAACGACGAGGCAATCGTCGCAGCTGCGGGACGCCTGCCTGTTGTGCTGCTCGACCGCGATGTTGCCGCCGGCGGTGTCGATCTGGTGACCTCCAACAACCGTGAGCTGGTCGCCGGCCTGGTAGACGCCTTGGCCGCTGCGGGCAGCGAGCGCCTGTGCCTGCTCACCGAGGCGAGCGACGACAGCCCCGTGCGTCGCGAGCGCGCCGAGGGCTTTGCCGACGAGCTTTCGCGCCGCGGTCTTGCGGGCGAGGTCGTCACCTTGGCGGACGGTGGCGCCACGGGTGTCAGTCGCCTGGACGAGACCATCAGCGGCTATGCGGGTAAAAAGCTCGGCCTCATTGCCGTCAACGGCCTGGTCTTCCTGCGTCTGACCGAGGCGCTGGCCCAGCTCGGCCCCTCGTTGCCGGCGGGCCTTAAGATTGCGACGTTTGACGATTACCCCTGGAACCACGTGCTCTTTGGCGGTGTGACCACGGCCGCGCAGGACACCCTCACCATTGCCGAGCGCGTAGTCGAGCGTCTCTCCGAGCGCATCGACATCGTTACCACTACGGTGGGCGATGCCGCAAAGCTCGCCCCTAAGCGCATCGAAGTCCCCGGTCACATCGAACACCGCGCATCGACCTCACGCTAGTTTGTGTGATAATATATAGACAATGTCATACAGGAGGTATCCATGGCTGCGTCTGTGCTGAGTGTGCGAGTGGACTCGTCAATTAAAGATTCATTTGCCGAGCTGTGCGAAGAACTTGGCATGACTTCGTCTGTTGCAGTCAATATGTTTATGAGACAGATGCTGCGCGAGCGTTCGCTGCCGTTTGTCCCTTCACTCGGTAAAAGCTCTGCGAGCGGAAGCGTCGCGGCGGGCATTTTGGATACCGCTCAGATTGAGTCCGCTGTCCGTGAGGCGGCCAGCCCGATTCCCGCCATCAAAAGCGTGATTCTTTTTGGCTCGTATGCTCGTGGCGACGCGCGTGCCGATAGTGACATTGACTTGCGTCTCGAAGTCGATCGCGATCAGGGCTTTGGCCTTTTCGCGTTGTCGGCATTCGGCGAGGCGGTGCGCAAAGAAACTGGGAGGCAGGTTGATCTTGTCTCGAGCGACCATCTTGATGCCGATCTTGCCGCGGTAATCGAGCGCGAAGGAGTGATCCTTTATGATCGCGCGTAAGTCAGACGGCCTCCGCGCCCAAGAGGTCTTGGACGCCATCTCTGAAACGAACGAGCGCATCAAGGCTTTTGATATCACCGAGGACCAGTTTCTGCATGCGAATGACGTGCGGACGAGGGCGTTGGCGGACTCCCTTTTGATGTGCGCGCTTAGGGTGACGGAAGAAGCGGGCAAGTTGTCGGAACGCTCGCAGCGGCTTCATCCCGAAATTGAGTGGCGTGGAATTATCGGCATGAGAAATTACCTCGCGCATGATTACGGCAATGTCGACCGATCGGTTGTTTGGGATGCGGTGACGATGGAGTTCCCAGCGCTGGAACGAGCGTGTAGGCAAATTGTTTCCGAATCTGAACGCTAGCCATTCGTTCGTGACCGCCTGTTCGCGCACGTTTTTTGAGCGCTTGATACGCTTTAACCCTGCGGAAACATTTTTCTGCGATAGTATCTGCGGTATAGACCAGTCGAAACCCGCCCGAAAGAAAGGGGAGCGACATGAACCAGCAGAACATCGATTACGTACTCCGCTCCGTAGAACAGCGTGACATCCGCTTTGTGCGTCTGTGGTTTGTCGACATTCTCGGCCGCCTCAAGAACTTTGCCATCAGCCCCGAGGACCTCGAGGTCGCATTTGAGGAGGGCATTGGCTTTGACGGCTCGGCCATCGAGGGCTTTGCCACGCCCGAGGAAGCCGACATGCTGGCGTTCCCTGATGCCTCGACCTTCCAGATTTTGCCGTGGCGTCCGAGCCACAACGGCGTCGCCCGTGTGTTCTGCGACGTGTGCACTCCCGATCGCGAGCCCTTCGCCGGCGACCCGCGCGCTGCGCTGCGCCGCATGTTCCATAAGGCCGAGAAGGCCGGCTATCTGCTCAACGTTGGTGCCGAGCTGGAGTACTACTATTTCCCCGACGAGCGCACGCCCGAGCCGCTCGACAACGTGGGCTACTTCGATCTTTCGGTGAGCGACGCCGCGCGCGACCTGCGCCGCAACACGGTCCTTACGCTCGAGAAGATGTCCGTGCCCGTGGAGTACACCTTCCACGCCGCCGGTCGCTCGCAGCACGGCATGAGCCTGCGCCACGCCGAGGCCCTGAGCATGTCCGACGCCATTACCACGGCCAAGCTCATCATTAAACAGCAAGCTTACGAGAGCGGTTGCCACGCCTCCTTTATGCCCAAGCCGTTGGCGGGCGAGGATGGCAGCGCCATGTTTTTGCATCAGTCGCTGTTCGACCACGACGGCAACAACGTCTTTTGGGGCGAGGACGACGAGAGGTACCATCTTTCCGATATCGCCAAGCACTATATGGCCGGCATCCTGGCGCACGCGCGCGAGATCAGCGCCATCACCAACCCCACGGTCAATTCGTACAAACGCATCACCACGGGCGGCGACTCCGTGCCGCAGTACGCCACGTGGGGCCTGCGCAACCGCGCAAGCATGATTCGCATTCCGGTCTACAAGCCCGGCAAGCAGCTGTCCACGCGCATCGAGCTTCGCAGCCCCGATCCCATGGCCAACCCGTACCTGGTCAACGCCGTTACGCTGGCAGCC
>URTP01000100.1 GCA_900550835.1 uncultured Collinsella sp.
TCATTTTTGATCTTTCGATAGATTCCGGCGAATTCGAAACATTTTCCCGAGATTCCCACGCCGCTTCGCTCCTCGGAATGACACAACATCACAGTTCTTCGGCATGCTTGTGTTTTTATCATTAAAGGAGTTGTAATTTTATTGGCAGAAAAACTGAAGATCATTCCGCTCGGCGGCCTTGACGGCATCGGCAAGAACATGACGGTCTTCGAGTGCGGCGACGACATGGTGCTCGTCGACGCCGGTCTTATGTTCCCGGATGACTCCCAGCCCGGTATCGACCTGGTGCTTCCCGACTACACCTATGTTCTGGAGAACGAGGAGAAGCTCCGCGGTATCATCGTCACTCACGGCCACGAGGACCACACCGGTTCGCTTCCGTACCTGCTGCAGGACCTCAACAACAAGGTGCCCATCTTCTCGAGCAAGCTGACGCTCGGTTTTATCGAGGGCAAGCTCTCCGAGTTCCGCATCCGCGCGCCTAAGTTCCGCGAGGTCAAGGGCGGCAGCCATGTCAACCTCGGCGGCATCTCGCTCGACTTCTTCTCGATGACGCACTCCATCCCCGGCGCTCTGGGCGTGTTCATCCGCACCAATCAGGGCACCGTTATGCACACCGGCGACTTTAAGCTCGACCAGACGCCCATCGATGGCGTCACGCCCGACTATGCCGCTATCAGCCGCTTTGCCAAGCAGGGCATCGACCTGCTGCTTTCCGACTCCACCAATGCCACGGTTCCCGGCTTTACCAAGTCCGAGGCCGAGGTTGGTCCCAACCTGCTGCACGCCATCAAGAACGCCCCGGGTCGCGTGTTCGTTGCGTCATTCTCGAGCCACATCCATCGTCTGCAGCAGATCTGCGACGCCGCCCGCAAGTGCGGCCGTAAGGTCGTCGTGACCGGTCGTTCCATGCTCACCAACACCCGCGTGGCACGCGAGCTGGGCTACCTCAACATCGATGATGCCGATATCATCGATGCCTTCGATATCGATAACCTGCCTGACGACAAGATCGTCGTCATGTGCACTGGTTCGCAGGGCGAGCCGCTGTCGGCTCTGTCCCGCATGGCCAATGGCGAGCACAAGACGCTCTCCATTCACGAGGGCGATACCGTTATCCTCTCGGCAACTCCCGTTCCTGGCAACGAGAAGGCCGTCCAGCAGGTCGTCAACAGCCTGGCCAAGCTCGGCTGCGACGTGTGGGATAAGAACCGCGCTCTCGTCCACGTCTCGGGTCACGGTAGCCAGGAGGAGCTCAAGCTCCTGATGGCCATGGCCAAGCCCACGTACTTTATGCCGGTTCACGGTGAGGCCGTGCATCTGCGCGCCCATGCCCAGCTGGCCCGCAAGATGGGCATCAAGGACGATCATATCTTTATCCTCGATAACGGCGACACGCTCGAGATGCGCGGTGGTATCGTCAAGCGCGGTACGCCCGTCGAGTCCGGCGTCGTTTACGTCGACGGCCTGCGTATCGGCGATACCGACCCCATCGTCCTGCGCGATCGCCAGAAGCTCGCCAACGACGGTATGGTCACGGCCGTTGCCATCGTCTCTCTCAAACACAAGAAGATCGAGGCCATCGAGTTCTCGGGCCGCGGCGTTTCGTTTGCCATCGACGACCAGTTCTCCGAGGATGCCTCCGCGTCCATTATGAAGACGATCGAGAAGGGTAAGTTCAGCTTTACCAGCAGCGGTTCCGATGCCATTCGCAAGGCCGTGCGCGATTCGCTCTCTAACTTTATCTGGAGCCGTACGCGCACCCGTCCGATGATCATCCCGGTCGTCATGGAGGTTTAGTTTGGCGCGCGGATCTGCACAAAACGCCAAAGGCAATAAGGCCAATAACCAACCGGCATCTGCTAAGGGTGCCGGTTCCCATCTGCGTGCCAATAGGGGCCACGAGGCGGACTTCGATGAGTTTGAGCCCTTGGTCGAGCCTTCGGCCAATCGCGATATCGCCGGCGTGGTCATCGCCGTTTTGGCGATCGCGTCCTTCATTGCCGTGATCTCACCGGCAACAGCGCCCGTGACGGCTGCTGTTGCCGGGTTCTATCACCTGGGCTTTGGCCTGGGCGCCTACGTGCTGCCGATCGTCATCTTGCTGTTTGCCGCCACGCTCTTTTTGGGTGAGGACTCGCCGCTCAACGTGCGCTCTGTCGCGGGCGGCGCCGTGGTCTTTATCGCCGTCGTCTCCATTCTTTCGCTGATGGTGCCGGGCACGAGCGATTCGTGCGACCTTATGTTTACGCCGCAGAACCTTTCCGTGTCGGGCGGCTACATTGGCGCCTTTATCGCAAGTGCCTTGCAAAACGCCCTGGGTAAACCTATCGCCATGGTTGTCTTGCTGGGGCTTGTCGTCGTTGGTTTGGTCATTATCGGCTTTTCGGTGGGTGGCGTTTTGCGCTCCGCACGCGATCGCGCTGCCGATTTTGCCGAGCGTCGACGTGCCGATGTCAATGCGAGCCCGTGGGGCGATGAAGAGGCCCTGTCTGTTCCCGGCGTCGCTCGTCCGCACCTGAGCATTCTGCGCCAGAAGGGGACTGACGCCGCGGTGACCACGGTCATGGGTGGCGATGTCGACCCGGTTTTGGATGACGACGAGGACGATGACCCATTTGTCGACGTATCCGAGTCGGTTGAAGCCGAGCGCGCCAAGACCACGCTGCTGCCGCGCCGCCATGCCAAGAAGGGCAAGGCTGCGCCCAAGCTCAACACAAGCGAGCCCGACCCGTCTTGGTCCGATAGCGAGATTGAGCTCACCGAGGGTGACGACGAGGACGACGAGGCTCCGCTCGAGACCGCCAAGACAACCTTGCTGCCGCGTCGCCACGCCAAGCGCGGTCAGGTCACTGGACAGCTTTCGATGGAGGACGATCCGGACAAGGTTGACGAGTCCGAGCCGCCGTTTGCCGTGAACCCTGTTTCGGCCGCACCTCAGATTCCCGACTTCTTAAAGCATCCCAAGGTTGCCGAGGCGCCTGCCACGAGTGCTGTCGAATCGGCTGCGGCTCGTGATGGGGGAGCGGACGGCGGCGCCGCAGATAACGAGGGCGAAGAAGAGGACGGCCTCAAGCTTCCGCCGCTCGAAATCCTACATGCCAACCCGCAGTCGGCTTCTGCCGCGTCTTCGGATAAGGAGCTGGAGCAGACCGCTGAGTCACTGCAATCCACCTTGCTTGAGTTTGGCCGCAGTGCCCGCGTGGTCGGCTGGATCGCCGGCCCCACGGTGACGACCTTTAAGCTGCAACCTGGCGAGGGCGAGCGCGTGAGCAAGATTTCGAGCCTCGAGGACGATATTGCGCTTTCGCTCGCCGCCCAGTCGGTTCGTATCTTTGCCCCGATCCCCGGCACCTCGCTCGTGGGCATCGAGATTCCCAACCGCAAGCGCCAGAACGTCAATCTGGGCGACGTGCTGCCCTATGTGAAGGGCGGTCCGCTCGAGCTTGCCATCGGCCGCGACGCCGAGGGCACGCCGGTCGTCGCCGACCTCGCCAAGATGCCTCACCTGTTGATCGCCGGTACGACCGGTTCTGGTAAGTCGGTGATGATCAATTCCATCATCACGACCTTGCTCATGCGCGCCCTTCCCGAGGACGTTCGCCTGATCATGGTCGACCCCAAGCGCGTCGAGCTTGCGGGCTATAACGGTCTGCCGCATCTCTATGTGCCCGTGGTGACCGAGCCCAAGCAGGCCGCGAGCGCCCTGCAGTGGGCCGTGTCCGAAATGGAGCGCCGCCTGAAGGTATTCGAACGCCTCAACGTCCGTAAGATTTCGACCTATAACGAAAAGCAGGCCGCCGGCGAGTTTGAGCATTACGACAACCCGCCGCAAAAGATGCCCTACCTGGTCATTATCATTGACGAGCTCTCTGACCTGATGATGGTCGCCGGTAAGGATGTCGAGGCCTCGATCGTGCGTATTGCACAGCTGGGCCGTGCCGCCGGTATTCACCTTATCGTTGCCACGCAGCGCCCCAGCTCCAACGTGGTGACGGGCCTTATCAAGGCCAACATCACCAACCGCATCGCCTTTAACGTCGCCACGGGCATCGACTCGCGCGTCATCATCGACCAGATGGGTGCCGAGAAGCTCACCGGTTTGGGCGACATGCTGTTCTCCAAGGTCGACTGGGGCAAGCCCCGCCGTATCCAGGGCTGCTTTGTCTCGGACGACGAAATCAACGAGATTGTCGAGTTCGTCAAGTCGCAGAGCGAGCCCGACTACCACGAGGAGATTCTGTCCGCCGTGGCGCCCGCTTCCATGTCCATGGCTGGTGGCGGCGGCATTGTCCGCACCGGCGTCGCCGAGCCGCAAGACGATGATCCGCTCATTTGGGAAGCCGCCCATATTGTGGTGGAATCGCAGCTGGGCTCCACATCTGGCCTGCAACGCCGCCTGAAGGTTGGCTATGCGCGTGCCGGGCGTATTATGGACATGCTGGAAGAAAAGGGTGTCGTCGGCCCGCCCGACGGTTCCAAGCCGCGCGAGGTCCTGTTGGACGAGGAGGGGCTTGCCGCGCTGGAATCTGTCGACGCCGAGATGGCACGTGAAGATCGTGAGTTTGGAGGATTCTGATGGCTGCACGCTTTGGTGACATGCTGCTCGAGCAGCGTCGCCGAATGGGCCTTTCCATTCAGCAGGTCGCCAACACCATCAAAATCAGGCCGCAGATCATCGAGTTTTTCGAGACCGGTAACTTTGCTTCGATGCCGCCGCGCGGCTATGCGCAGGGCATGATTTCGAGCTATGCTCGTTTTTTGGGCCTCAATCCGCGCGAGGTCGTCAATGCCTACTTTGACGAACTGATGGCATACGAACGCGAGACGTCGCAGCAGGGCGGTCGTTTCCAGGACGCCGCCGGCTACGTCAATTCGCGTTCCTCTGTCGATAACGGGCGCTTTCTGATGGTTCAGGGCGGTCGTTCGACTCGCTATGGACAGCGTCCTCAGCAGGCCGGTTATATTACCGAGACGGGTTCGGGCGAGGAGATTCGCTCGCAGCGTGACCGGTTCCGCAGTACGCCGATGCCCGAGGACCGTGCACTTCCCGCTGCCCGCGGCGTGGCGCGTGACCCTCGTGCCGGCTACGGCGACGGCGGCTATTCCGATCGCGGTCACCGTGGTATCTCTGCCGGTCGTGCTCGCGGCGGCTATGCGGACGCCGATACCACGCAGGTGACGCCGCGTCTTCGCTCTCAATCACAGCCGTATGGCCAGCGCTCTTCGGCTCCGCGTGCGGGCCAGCGTGGCTATCAAGGCCGCGGTGAACTTGCGCCCCGATCGGGTCAGCGCAGCCTTCAGGGCCAGGGTGGCTATCGCGGCCGTTCCGATAGCCATCGTGGCCGTATGCCTCAGGGAGGCGGCCGCAGCAGTTCCAGTCGTGGACGCGGCGGTTCCCGTGCTCCTCAAAACAACGGGCTCGATCCGCGTATCGTCTACGCCGGTATCGGTGCCGTGGCGTTGCTGCTGATCGTGCTCATCGTGGTACTTCTGCGCGGCTGCGCATCTTCGACGCCCGAGACCACGCCCGAGACGCCCACTGCTACCAAGACGACGACCAAGAAGTCTTCTAAGAAGACCGAAATCGTCGACGAGGATGAGGACACCGATGAGGCGACGGATGAGTCGACCGATTCGGACGCCACCAAGACGACGGCTAAAAAGGAAGAAAACGAGGTAACGAAGGTCAAGGTCTCCGTTGCCAAGGGAAAGACCGCCTGGATTGAGGTCAAGGTCGATGGCAAGTCGGTCTATGGCGCCCAGGCGACTGGCCCCTTTGAGCAGGAGTACACGCCTGAGTCCTCGATCGAGATCACCACGTCCAAGCCTTCCGATGTCACCGTTACCAAGAACGGCGAAAAGGTCCGTTACGATACCAAGACCTCGGGCGTGGCGCGTGTGACGATCACCGTTCCCAAGAAGGAGACGACTGGTTCCGAGAATGGTGAAAGTTCTGATGGTACCGACACCACCGATGGTACCGACACCACCGACGGCACCGATGCCCAGTCCACGGATGGCGCCGATACCGCAACTGACGGCCAGACGTCCACCGATTCTACCGACTATTCGTACGATAGCTACTAAGTCGCTCGTACGCGAAAGGAAACATCATGGCTAAAGATTCCAGCTTCGACGTCGTGTCCGAGGTCAACATGCAAGAGGTCGACAACGCCTTCCAGCAAACCACGCGCGAGATTTCCCAGCGCTATGACCTGAAGGATTCCGGCGCCACGATCGAGCTTTCGAAGGGCGACAAGCTCTTTACGATCAACGCCCCGGCCGACTTTGTCTCCAAGCAGATTATCGACGTGCTGAGCTCCAAGCTCATCAAGCGCGGCATCGACCTCAAGGCTGTCTCGTGGGATGCTCCGCAGGCGGCATCGGGCGGCACCGTGCGCGTGCTCGGCCATATCGTCGAGGGTATCGACCAGGCGACCGCCAAGAAGATCAACAAGGACATCAAGGACCAAAAGCTCAAGGTCAAGGTGACTATCGAGGCCGATAAGCTGCGTGTTTCCTCTGCTTCGAAGGACGCGTTGCAGACCGTGATCCAGTTCCTGCGCGACCAGGACTACGGCCAGCCGCTGCAGTTCACCAACTACCGCTAATATCATTCGAAAGGACTGCTCTCCAACATGGATACACCGTTGGGCTCCGTGCTCTACATCACCCTCGGGTGCGCTAAGAACGAGGTTGACACCGACCGCATGCGTTCTCTTTTGACCGCCGCGGGCTACGAGGAGGCATTCGACCCACAGGATGCCGATATCGCCATCGTCAATACATGCTCGTTCCTCGCCTCCGCAACGTCCGAGAGCATCGAGACCACGCTCGAGCTCGCCAACGAGGTTCAGGACGGCGTTCGTTCTTGTCCCATCGTCATGTGCGGCTGTGTGCCGTCGCGCTATGGCGACGACCTGCCTGACGAGCTGCCCGAGGTCGCTGCCTTTGTGAAGGCCGACGAGGAGGACGGCGTCGTGGCGGTCATCGATGGCGTGCTGGGTGTCGAGCGTGAGATCGCTGCCTATATTCCGCAAGTCAAGCGCACTGTCGAGGGCGCCGTTGCTTACGTCAAGATTTCCGATGGCTGCAACCGCTTCTGCAGCTTCTGCATGATCCCGTATATCCGCGGTCGTTATCACTCGCGCAATGCCGAGAGCATTATCTCCGAGGTACGCGACCTGGTTGCCGGCGGTGTGCGCGAGATCGTGCTGATCGGCCGTGAGGCCGGTTCCGGCACCCGCGATGGCTTC
>URTP01000101.1 GCA_900550835.1 uncultured Collinsella sp.
TGTCGTGGGCACCGATGAGCGCATCGCTGGCATCCTTGTGCAGCTGCTCGGCCTTCTCAAAATCACCCTCGCGAGCAGCATCGAGCGCTGCAAGCAGATCGGTCTGGGCGTCGCCCGCGTATGCGACAATCTCGAATCCAACCATCGAGATTTCTTCTTTGGTTGCCATATTGCGTTCCTTTCACATATGAACCAATGGAGAGCATCGCGTCCGGGCATACGCGCTGCGTTGTGTATGACAGAGACAGTAACATTCAAACAAAAAAGAACAGCGCAAAACGTAATTTCGAGCTATGAACGGTCGTTTTTCGCCCGTGAACGGTTTTTAAGCCAATCCGAACATTCTTGAACACAATTAGCGGAAACCCAAGCGGGACCGCACCCTAGCGTACATCGCGCACCGTATCGCCCTTGACGAGCACGCCCGGAAACAGCATGTGCTCCACGCCAGACTCAACGCCCTCGGCGCCGGCAATCTTGTCGACCGCCCACATGCCGACGCGCTTGTTGTCAAAGCGCACCGTAGTCAGGCGACGATCGGGCACGATATCGCCCAAACTATCGTCAACACCCACCACGCTCACGTCCTGGGGCACGCGCTTCCCGCGCGACTCGAGCCCGCGAATGCAGCCGTAGGCCATGGCATCGTTGGAAGCATAAATGGCGGTGCAGTTCGGATCGTCCGCAAGCACCTGGCCGGCGGCATATCCGCTCTGTGCCGTCCAATCGCCACGGACGAGTCGCGGCGGCTCAACACCATGCGCGCGCAATGTCTCACGCCAGCCCTCCTCGCGTTGCATGCCCGAAAGCGAGCGCTCGGGGCACGAGATAAAGTGCACGGTCTTGTGCCCCTGCCCCAGCAAGTACTCGACAACCTGGCGCGAGCAATCGAACTGATCGTTATCAACCGTCGAGCACAGCGGGTGCTCCAGCATGGTAACGAGCACCGTCTGCATACCGGGCAGCGGCTCAAAGGTGCCAAAGTCCGCCGGCATGCGGTTCATGATCACGACCATGCCGTCCACCGGCAGTGCGCTCATGCGCGACGATGCACTCTCGAGGGTATACGGATGCCCGTCTACTTTAGTGAGGGTGATGGCATAGCCATGTTTGTCGGCCGCGGCGGCAAAGCCCTCCATACGGTCGAGGTTGCCGGTGCCGGTAATGTTGAACATGGCGACGCCGACGGTCTTAAATTTGCCGCGGCGCAGCGATCGACCGGCAAAATTGGGGCGATACCCCAGCTCGCGCATGGCGGCGCGCACGCGCTCCTTGGTCTCGGGGCGCACGCTGGGCGAATCGTGCACCGTACGCGAGACTGTCTGCTCCGAGACACCCGCGAGACGCGCCACGTCCTTAACGGAAACCGATTTTTTAACAGCGGCCATAGGTCGATCTTTCTATGTCAACGATACCATCGCGGGCATCCCAACAGACAAAATGAACGCCTCCAAGTATATCCAACGCCTCTCCCGCCATACGCTCACCACCCAAAACCTACCGTTCACCGACAATCCCGCTTCCCCGAACGGCTTTTGTCGACCAAATGTTAACGTTGCCATTGTGCAAACACAGAGCCACCGGGCGGCTCAAACGTTTACGCGTAAGGAATCGACGGTTCGCAGGCACAGAAACCCCCGATTCGCGTCTTTTTTTGTGCCGCAAAATGGCAACGTCAACATTTTGGCAACCGAACGCCAAAAGCTACCATCGTTGCTAACCCACCGACTCTTAGGAGCATTGCATGGAGCAACTCATCGCCATCATCGAAAAGGGCCAGCCCTTTTTCAACGCGATCGCCCGCAACAAGTACCTCAAGGCGATCCGCGACGGCTTTATCTCCGTCATCCCCATCATCATCTTCTCGTCCATCTTCTGCCTGGTAGCCTCGGTCCCCAACATCTGGGGTTTCTACTGGCCCGATGACATCAACAACGCCCTGTGGAAGTGCTACAACTACTCCATGGGCATCCTGGCCATCGCCTGCGCCGCCACCACGGCCAAGCACTTCGCCGACGCCCAGAACCGCGATCTACCCAAGAACAACCAGATCAACTTCATCTCGTGCATGTGCGCAGCCATCATCGGCTTCTTGCTCCTTTCGAGCGACACGATCGCCACGGACGCTGCCAGCGGCTTCACCACCACCTACCTTGGTTCCAAAGGCCTGCTGACCGCCTTTATCGCTGCGTTTGTGACCGGCATCATCTACAAGTTCTTCATCAAGCGCAACATCACCGTCAAGATGCCCGAGCAGGTTCCGCCCAACATCTCGCAGACCTTTAAGGACATCATCCCCTTCTCCGTCTGCATCACCGTCTTTTGGGTCTTTGACATCGTCTTTCGCGCTGCCTTTGGCTTCTGCTTTGCCCAGGGCGTCATCCAGGTGTTCCAGCCCCTGTTCACCGCCGCCGACGGCTACATCGGCCTCGCTGTGATCTACGGTGCCATGAGCCTCTTCTGGTTCGTCGGCGTCCACGGCCCCTCGATCGTCGAGCCCGCCATCGCCGCCGCTCTCGTTGCCAACATGACCGACAACCTGGCTGCGTTCCAAGCTGGCCAGCACGCTTCCGCTGTCCTGACCCAGGGTGCCCAGTACTTCGTCGTCTGCATGGGCGGCACCGGCGCCACGCTCGTCCTGGTCTTTATGTTCTGCTTCCTGGCCAAGTCTCAGGAGATGCGCGCCGTCGGCAAGGCAGCCATCGTCCCCGTGTGCTTTGCCGTCAACGAGCCGCTGCTGTTCGCCGCGCCTATCGTGCTCAACCCCGTCTTCTTTGTCCCGTTTGTTTTTGCCCCGATCGCCAACATCTGGATCCTCAAGATCTTTATCGACTTCTTGGGCATGAACGGCTTTATGTACACCCTGCCCTGGACCGTCCCCGGCCCAATCGGCACCATCATGGGTCTGGGCTTCCAACCGCTCGCCTTTGTGATGCTCGCCCTTATCCTGGTCGTCGACTTTGCCCTGTACTACCCGTTCTTCCGTGCCTATGACGCCCAGAAGTGCGCCGAGGAGGCCGAGATCTCCCAGGAGGAGCTCGCCGCCAAGAACGCCGAGAAGGCCGCCAAGCTCAACGATGCCTTCCAGGGCAAGGCCGATGCCAAGAGCGTTGCCGCCGGCGCTGCCGCCGAGGCCGTGAAGGTCGACGCCCCTGCCGCTTCTGCAGCACCCGCTGCCGAGGCAACGACCGCCAGCGACCTCAACGGCAAGCGCGTGCTCGTGCTCTGCCAGGGCGGCGGAACCTCGGGTCTGCTCGCCAACGCGCTGGCCAAGGCTGCCAAGGAGCGCGGTATTAACCTCGAAACCGCTGCCGAGGCATATGGCAACCACGTCGACATGCTCCCCGACTTTGACCTGGTCGTCCTGGCCCCGCAGGCCGCCAGCTACCTGGCCGACCTGCAGAAGGACTGCGAGCGCGTGGGCAACAAGTGCGTCGCCTGCCGTGGCAAGCAGTACATCGAGCTCTCCCAGAACGGCGACAAGTCTCTCGCCTTCGTCTCCGAGCAGCTTTCGAAGTAAGTAACGCCTAGGGCCAGCCGACCATCCAAGACCGGCTGGCCCTTCGATTTAGACGATTGGATCATCATGTCCGTTAACCCTGCTAGCGTCACCAACCCGCCTGCGCAGTTTCCCGAGGACTTTGTCTTTGGCGGCGCCACTGCTGCCTACCAGGTAGAGGGCGAGACCCGCACTCACGGTAAGGGCAAGGTTGCCTGGGACGACTTTCTGGAAGCCCAAGGCCGTTTCTCCCCCGATCCCGCTTCCGACTTCTACAACCAGTACCCCGTCGATCTGGAGCTGTGCGAGGAGTTTGGCATCAACGGTATTCGCCTCTCCATCGCCTGGAGCCGTATCTTCCCCGAGGGCACCGGCAAGGTGAACCCCGAGGGCGTGCAGTTCTACCACGACCTCTTTGCCGAGTGCCACAAGCACCACGTTGAGCCGTTTGTCACGCTGCATCACTTCGACACGCCGCTGCCCCTCTTTGAGAAGGGCGACTTCCTCAACCGCGAGACCATCGACGCCTTTGTGGACTTTGCCACCTTCTGCTTTAAGGAGTACGCCGACCAGGTGACCTATTGGTTCACCTTTAACGAGATCTGGGCCGACGCCTCCAACACCTACATCGAGGGCACCTTCCCCGGCGGCGTCAAGGCGCACCTGGCCGAGGCCTTCCAGTGCGAGCACAACATGATGCTCGCCCACGCCAAGGCGGTACTGGCCTTCCATAACGGCGGCTTTAAGGGCAAGATCGGCGTCATTCAGTCGCTGGAGTTTAAGTACCCGCTCAACGAGAACGACCCCGCCGATATCAAGGCCGCCAACAACGAGCACGTGCTGCAGAACCAGTTCTTGCTCGACGCCACCTTCCGCGGCGACTATGCCCCCGACACCCTCGAGTGCGCCAACCGCCTGGCTGCAGTCTCCGGCGGCACCATCGAGATCCGCGAGGAGGATCTCGAGATCATGCGCGAGGCAGCGCTCTACAACGACTACCTGGGTGTCAACAACTACCAGTGCCGTTTCCTCAAGGCCTACGACGGCGAGAACGACCTGCACCACAACGGCACGGGCGAGAAGGGTACCGGCCGCTGGCGCGTCAAGGGCATTGGCGAGCATGTGAACAAGCCCGGCATCCCCACCACCGACTGGGACTGGATCATCTATCCCGAGGGTCTGTTCGATCTGCTCGTCTACATTAAGCAGCGCTACCCCAACTACAAGCAGATTTTCATTACCGAAAACGGCATGGGCTACAAGGACCCCTACAAGGACGGTTTTGTGGACGACCAGCCGCGCATCGACTACATCGAGCAGCACCTGCGCTGGCTGCTTAAGGCCATGGAGGTGGGCGTCAACGTGGGCGGCTACTTCCTGTGGAGCCTGCAGGATCAGTTCTCCTGGACCAACGGCTACAACAAGCGCTATGGCTTCTTCTACGTAGACTTTAAGACCCAAAAGCGCACGCCCAAGGCGAGCGCCTACTGGTACAAGCACGTGGCGCAGACCCGTCGTCTGGACTAGCGACTTGCAGTTGGCGTAATTGCCCTGCTCACATAACTTATCCCCATTTCTCAACCGGGGTCGGCACGTCACACGGCGCGCCGCCCCCGGTCTTTTTGTTTTTGGGCGAGTCGGGAGCCGTTCGTCTCGATCTGTAACATCTGACCCGCGGTTTCGGCCCCAACTGTTACAGATCGAGATGAACGGGGTGGGCCGGGCCGAATTGTCTCGATCTGTAACACTAAACCCGGTTTTGGGCGTCTACCTGTTACAGATTGAGACAAACGTACCGGCCAATCCTCTCAATCTCAATCTATAACAGTTAGCCGGTTATTTCGCCCCCACCTGTTACAGATCGAGATGAATAGATTAGACCTAGCCGAAAAATCTCAACCTGTAACACGTAGCCGAGTTTTTCAGTCCTAGCTGTTACAGATCGAGACAAACAGGCCGAGCAAGCTACACCCGTAGGTCTTTCACGCTGGAGCATTCGACCAGCACGCCCGAAACAAGCGTACGGCTTCTGGAGCTCGGGGCTTCTAGGCACGCAACGACCTCGTCGGGCGCACGGACACCCAGTCCGCGGTGACGGAACTTCACCGACATATCCCGAAAACTCGATCCCCGGCTTAGCTTGCGCGCATTATCACAATAAACCCCCAACGATACACGGTCCTGCGGTTCAATGAGCCACAGGACCGCATGCCGTCGATCAGATAAAGATCGTCATATATAGAGGTAGATATATCCTATGCCCTTCAGCCCTGAGCTGTTTTGGGTGAAGAACTATCTCTTCTCCGACTCGTCGTTCGAATCGTCTGCCGAAATCGTCAAGCGAGATTGTTGAATACGATTTGGAAGATTTAACTTCAACAGGAGTGACCCGCGGTTTTCCAGCCGCGTCTTCAAAGCCGCGCGAAAGAAGAAAATCAATTTTACGCGTTCTGGGCCGACTCCCCTCTGTTTTGGAAGGCTCCTGCCAGCTGTAATAAAAAAGCGAATGCCCCAGACTCTTAAGCTGCTGCGCCACGATGTTCTCGATTAGCATTCCTTTATTAATTGAAATTCTTCCAAATTGAATGTCTCTATGAACATCCATAAGGTCCGGACCATCATCAAACGCCAAGCTCACGAGCAATCCCGTGTCCGCCATATAGCATTTAAGCGAAGACGCCTCCTCGTGCAGGCGGTAACCCACGCTCGGATCACTGCATAAATAGCAACGGTTAATCAGTCGCGCATCCTCAAGCCAGATTAACGCCGACTCATATGTCTCAAAACGGGACCCCTTCTCCAAGCTGTCAAATTTGAACCGTTTATTTGCCGCAGATAATTGACCCGGAATATCGTCATAAACCGCCCGCGCACGTCTAGCGTCCGAACCTCCAAACTTGGCAATGTCCTCCCTGTACAGTGCGATAATCTGCCGTTTAACCCTGTCGCATCCTCTAAAATCATTCTCTGCCACAAAGGAGTCGACCGACTGAGGCATACCACCGACAAGCATATACTCATCAAATAATCTCATGCACGTCGCATGAACGCCGTCCGGAAGCGCGGTCCGAGATTCGCGCGCTTTACGGATCTCTTCTGCATAAAGATCTTTTCCGGTCGCCCAAAGATACTCCTCAAAATCGAGGGGCTCGAGAGGGATTCTTTCTTCCTCTGACGGTATGACAATGCTATCGACATTCTTTTTGATGGAGACAAGAGAGCCTGTCTCGATGTAATCAAATCTGCCGTCTTCTACAAGATGCTTTATGTATTCGCGCGCGATGGGAAACCGCTGCACTTCATCAAAAATGACCAGCGACTCTCTCGGTTCGAGGGCCTTACCATACTGCAGCTGAAGCATGCGTAAAAAAAGATCGACATCTTCACGATGGTTCAGAAATATATCGAGCGTGGCTTTGCTAGCAGCCGAAAAGTCAATGTACAGATAATCCTTGTATTCATTTTGCGCGAAGCACTTGACGAGCGTCGTTTTGCCAACGCGTCTTGCACCCTCAATAAGCACCGCAGTGCGCCCTTGCAAGCGTTCTTTCCACTCCTGCAGACGATCATATGCCTTCCGTTTAAACATAATCTCACCTCAGCATAATTTACGTGCTAGTTTACAAAAATACCGACCTTCAGATATATCTAATAATACAAAAATACCGACCTTTAAATGAGCTTATAGCTACAAAAATACCGACCATTGCAATGGCCGAAACACACAATATCTCCCGCGGCACTCGCTAGCAGATGAC
>URTP01000102.1 GCA_900550835.1 uncultured Collinsella sp.
CAGCAAGCTCGCCATCCGCGGGCGGCAACGCGGAGAAAAAGCGCTCCGTCACGCGGCGACAACCGATGTCCAGCGAGCGCGTTCCCTCCAGCGCAAAGACCCCGCGCTCAGGCGCATAGACGCCCGTCGCGAGCTCCGTGGAGCCGCCGCCCGAATCGGCGACGATAATGCGTTCACCGGCAAAGTCGTGCGCCACGCCAAAAAACGTCAGGCGCGCCTCGACCTCGCCCGGAATCACCTGCGGCCCCAGCTCGCGCAGGCCGTCCAGCAGCAGCGCGGCATTGGACGCATCGCGCGCGGCGCTCGTGCACGTGGTGCAGACGCACGCGGCCCCAAAGGCACGGGCCTCATCCACAAACATGCGGCACGCAGCGAGCACGCGCTCAACGGCCGCCTCGCAAAAGCGGCCCGTCGCGTCCACGCCCTCGCCCAGGTCGGTAATCTCGGTATGCTTGGACGATTCCACAATCGCTCCGCCCTCGACCTGGGCCAACACCACTCGCGACGACACCGTTCCCAGGTCGATCGCGGCCACCTTATAGCGTTTGCAATTTGTCATTGCGGGCTCCCCTCCGGGCGCTATTTGCCGTTGGACACGACCGTCTGACCCTCGACGCCGTTAAACCCAAACAGCATGTCGAGCGCCTGGATGTACCACGGCGCGTCCTTGCCGACTTCTTCGATTTCCTTGGCCACTTCGCTGGCCTTCTTGGCGTTTGAGGACTTTTTGCTCGACGACGAGTCCGAATCGTCGTCCAAGCCTAGCACGTCAATCTTCTTCTCGCCGGGCATCACCAGGCCCAGGTCCTCGGACGCCGCGTCCTTGATACCCTCCTCCGAGAGCAGCTTGTCGACGCTTTTTTGCAGCTCATCATTGTATTGCTGGCGAATCTCGACCTGCTTGGCCAAGATATCGCTCGAACGCTTTGCCACGTACAGGTCGCGCACGGGGAAATACAGGCTCACGAGCGCCAGAGCCACCACGATACCGATAAACAGCGGACGCAGAGAGCCATGCGTAAAGTCATAGATTGCCTTGACCACCGCATTGTCGTTGGCGTAGCGCATAAAGTCCGAGCCCGAAAGACGGCTCGAAGGCCTGCTCGATTTGTCGTGTGCCTGAGTCGAGGGACGCGATGCATGCGACGAACGTGGCGGGCGCACCGGTCCATCTGCCAAGGTATTTGATTGAGCATTGGGGCGCGAGGTACTTGCCGGGCGCTGCGTGGAGCGGTCGGCGCCGGCATAAGCAGACCCACCGAGCTGCACCGTGCGCGCACGGCGAGGCGACGGCTCGCGCGAACCGGCGGAATAGTACCTGTTGTCGTAAATCTGATCCATGTGCGCCTTGTGCGGTTGAGGTTTGTTTGCGCTAAGTCCTTTAGTTATAGCACGAGCGCCTGCACCGCTTTCGCCAGCCTTTGCTCGACATAAAAAAGGCGCTGAGCCGTATGGCCCAGCGCCCATGGCGCTTTGCAGCATCCAGTCAAGGCGGGACGGAACCGAGTCAGCCTCCCCCTCGCCAAATTCGTCCGTTTAGCGAATGTTGTAGAACGCGGTCTTACCGGCGTAGCGCGCGCTGCCCTCGAGCTCGTCCTCGATGCGGATGAGCTGATTGTACTTGGCGATACGGTCGCTGCGGCACGGGGCGCCCGACTTGATCTGGCCGGCATTGACGCCCACGACCAGGTCGGCGATCGTGGAATCCTCGGTCTCGCCGGAGCGGTGACTCACGATGCAGGCGTAACCGGCCTCCTTGGCGGTCTCGATGGCCTCGAGCGACTCGGTGAGCGTGCCGATCTGATTGACCTTGACCAGGATCGCGTTGGCGGCACCCAGCTCGATGCCCTTCTTGAGGCGCTCGGTGTTGGTGACGAACAGGTCGTCGCCCACCAGCTGCACCTTGTTGCCAATGCGGCGGGTAAGCTCAACCCAACCGTCCCAGTCCTCCTCGGCCATGCCGTCCTCGATGGAGATGATGGGATAGGTGTCGACGAGCTTCTCCCAGTAATCGACCATCTGGGCACTCGTGTACTCAACACCCTCGCCCTTGAGCTCGTACATGCCGGTCTCGGCGTTGTAAAACTCGGTCGAGGCCGGGTCCATGGCGTACATGAAGTCGACGCCGGGCTTAAAGCCAGCCTTCTCGACGGCCTTGGTAATGTACTCGAACGGCTCAGCATTGGTCTTGAGGTTGGGCGCAAAGCCGCCCTCGTCGCCCACGCCGCCGCCCAGGCCGGCCTCGTGCAGCACGCCCTTGAGGGTGTGGTAGACCTCGGCGCACCAACGCAGGCCCTCGGCAAAGCTCGGGGCGCCCACCGGCATGATCATGAACTCCTGGAAGTCGACGTTATTGTCGGCATGCACGCCGCCGTTGAGAATGTTCATCATGGGCGTGGGCAGCAGGTGGGCGTTGACGCCACCCAGGTACTGGTACAGCGAAAGACCCGCCGACTCGGCAGCGGCGCGGGCAACTGCCAGCGACACGCCCAGAATGGCGTTGGCGCCGAGATTGGTCTTGTTGGGGGTACCGTCCGCGGCAATCAGCGCGGCATCGACGGCGCGCTGGTCGAAGGCGTCGAGGCCCACGACGGCGTTAGCGCACTCGTTATTGACGTGCTCGACGGCCTGCGAGACGCCTTTGCCCAGGTAGCGACCCTTGTCGCCATCGCGCAGCTCGCAGGCCTCAAAGGCGCCGGTCGAAGCGCCCGAAGGCACCATCGCGCGGCCGAAGCTGCCGTCCTCGAGCACGACCTCGACCTCGACGGTGGGGTTGCCGCGGCTGTCGAGTACCTCGCGACCGTAGACATCCAAAATATCGCTCATGTTGTCTCCCTCTCACTTGGAAACGGGTTGAATGCTTGGCGACACGGCTTGCACGCTACAGTGGCGCGCAGGTTCATAAGTTAGCCTTATCGCACTTTTTGCATTATGCCCTAAGTTAGCCAAGGGATACAATCTTTTTGAAAAATAATGGGGGCGATGAGAAAGTCCGTCCCGTCGCCCCCGCAGTCTTACTCCTCTGCCTTTGCGGCATCCCAGAGGTCATTGAGGCCGTGGGTCGAAAGCTCGGCCAGATCCACGTGGGCGTCGGCCGCCATCTGCTCCATCGCGGCCCAGCGGCGGCGGAACTTTGCCGTGCTGGCACGCAGGGCGCTCTCGGCGTCGATTCCCTCCTTGCGCGCAACGTTGACCAGAGCAAAGAGCAGGTCGCCAAACTCCATCTCGCGCTCGGGCGAGCCGGGAGTCTCGGCCTCAAACTCGGCGCGCTCCTCGGCGACCTCGTCCCACACGTCCTGGACTGTCTCCCACTCAAAGCCCACGGCAGCCGCCTTGCGCGACACCTTCTGAGCCTGCATCAGCGCCGGCAGATGCGTGGGCACGCCGTCGAGCAGGCCCTCGGGCGCAGCCTCGCCCGCTGCCACGGCCTTGTCCTTTGCAGCCTTCTCGGCAAGCTTAACCTCGTCCCAGATCTTGAGCACCTCATCGGAGCTCTCGGCGTCCGCATCGCCAAACACGTGCGGATGACGACGGATGAGCTTGGCGTCGATATCGCGTGCCACATCGGCAAGTGTAAACTCGCCGGCGTCCGCCGCAATCTGCGCATGCAGTACCACCTGCATGAGCACGTCGCCCAGCTCCTCGCGCAGATGCGCCACGTCGTCCGCCTCGATGCAATCGAGCGCCTCGTAGGCTTCCTCGATCATGTTCTTGCCAATGCTCTGATGCGTCTGCTCGCGGTCCCACGGGCAGCCATCGGGCTGACGCAGGCGCCAGATGGTCTGCACCAGATGCTGCAGCTCGGCCGACGCGTCGACCAGCGTGGACAGGTCGCGCGAACCCTCGGCATTTTGCTGAGCCATATGCTCGGCCATGGTTACTCCTCCTCCAGGATCACGTGACGGAACGCGCCGCCCTCGTAGATGCCGTAGCTGTGCGCACCGTCCTTGGGAATGCTCACGCTGCCGGGGTTGAAGAGCCACAGGCCCGGGTGCGCGGCGCTTGCCTCGTTAACCTTGATGTGCGTGTGGCCGTAGACGAGCGCGGAGCCCTCGGGCAGCGCGGGCGCGTGGTCGACGCTGTTGTGCATGCCGGCGCCAAAGACGTGGCCGTGCGTCAGGAACAGCTCGCGACCGGTCTCGTCGAACAGCGTGGCGTAGTCCGCCATGACGGGAAAGTCGAGGACCATCTGGTCGACCTCGGCGTCGCAGTTGCCGCGCACCGCGATGATGCGGTCGGCCAGGGCGTTGAGCAGCGGAATCACACGCTTGGGGGCGTAGTCGCGCGGCAGGTCGTTGCGCGGGCCGTGGTAGAGCAGGTCACCCAGCAGCACGATGCGGTCGGGCTGCTCGGATTCGATGGCGGCGACCAGGCGCTCGGTCCAGTATGCCGAGCCGTGGATGTCGGAGGCGATGAGGTATTTCATGGGGAGTCCTTTCGGGTGGGGTTGATGGGGGCTGAATACGGGGTCCGGCGGATGTGGAGCCCATCTACCGTGCTACTCGAATCGTAGCGCCGCGCTCTGAGCCGCCTGCATCACGCGTTGGAGTGGCACGCCATGTTCGCGGGCAAGACGGGCGCAATCCTCGTACTCGGGAGCCGCGCGCTCGCTGCCGTCTGGCAGGGTCGCCACCTTAACGGACACCTCGCCCCAAGGCGTCGCTACCTGCTCAAAACGACGCGGCAGGCAAACGCGTTCCATCACCTGGCGACGAACGGCGTTGGTCGTGGTTTCCAAAAAGATAATCGTCTGCAGGCGTTCGATATCCTCATGCGAGCAGATCACCTGCAGCTGCCAGCCGGGGCGGCCTTTTTTGCAGTAGAGGGGCAGCCAGTGCAC
The DNA here is from genome assembly GCA_900550835.1 of uncultured Collinsella sp. Classification (GTDB taxonomy): domain Bacteria; phylum Actinomycetota; class Coriobacteriia; order Coriobacteriales; family Coriobacteriaceae; genus Collinsella. The sequence continues at coordinate 4,841 of URTP01000102.1, forward strand.
CTCGCGGGCGCCTGCCTCGCGCAGGCGGTCGGCGGCATAGGCGAGTACCTCGGGCGACGCATCATCGATGCCGCACTCCAGCTTGACGATGGTTTCGGGCGCATCGGTCTCGCGGGACAGCGGAGATGTACTTCCACGTTGCATACGGTCCGGATCCTTTCCGCACGGGCTCGTTTTATTCACCCAAACGCTAGCACATCGAACGTGGCACAGGCGTGACTTTCGTCCGTCGTCGCCCTTGCCCCTATCCAAACATGTACGTCAGCCTCCAAACATGTCATTTTTTGTCGGTTTTGGAGGCTGACGTACACGTTTTGGAGCGGGCCGCACACGATCAAAATTGCGCCCGCATTCCGTCCACCACAAAGTTCGCCGCACTCAACAATTTTGAACTTTCTACGCAGTTCAACGGCTAAAAATTACCCTCGGCATACTTAACCGCTGCACGATGTTACTCTAGTTGCATTTGGCTAACTAAGCGGCTGCCGACGACCCAGCCCGGCACCGTTACGGCATAGGAGGTTTCATGTTCGAGAAGCGGCTCTTCTCCCTGGTTCCGCAGGCAACGCCCTACATTATGGCAAGCGTCCTGTTTAAGTGGATCGCGCTCATGGCAAACATCACGGTGATGTGGATGCTTGCGCGCATCTTGGGCGGCATCGTCACGAACGGTCTTTCCGCCGCGCTCGCCGTCGATGCCCTCGCACAGGCGGCCTGGCTCGCCGCCGCCATCATCGTGCGCGCCGCCTCCATCTACCTGGCCCAACGCGCCGGCGACAAGGCCGCGTTCGAGGCCGTCCGCCGCGTGCGCTCGCTCGTCTACGACAAGCTCACCGCACTCGGCCCCTCCTACACCGAGACCGTCCCCACCGCCGAGGCCGTCCAGACCAGCGTCGAGGGCGCCGCGCAACTCCAGGTGTACTTTGGCGGCTACCTGCCGCAGCTCTTCTTTGCGGGCTTGGCACCCATCACGCTGTTTGTACTGCTCGTGGGCCAGGCGGGTCTTCCCGCCGCACTGCTGCTCGCCTGCGTTCCGGTCATCCCCGTCTCCATCATGATGGTCATGCGCAACGCCAAAAAGATCGGTGCCGAGTACTGGGGCAGCTATGTCGATCTGGGCGGCATGTTCCTGGAGGCCGTGCAGGGTCTCACCACCCTTAAGGTCTACCAGGCCGATCGCAGCTGGCACGAGCGCATCAACGCCGAGTCCGAGCGTTTCCGCACAGCGACCATGCGCCTGCTGGTGATGCAGCTGCGCTCCATTTGCGTTATGGACCTGGTCGTCTATATGGGCGCCGCGTTCGGCATTATCGTAGCCACGCTGCAGCTCGCCATGGGCAAGATTGGCTTTGAGGCTGCCTTCCTCATCGTCTTTCTGTCGCAGGAGTTCTTTTTGCCTATGCGCCGCCTGGGATCGCTGTTCCACACGGCCATGAACGGCATGGCCGCCTCGCGCCGCATGTTTGGCATTTTGGATACGCCCGAGCCCGAGCGCGGCGATGTTGAGCTTGACGGTCGCGGCGATATCGAGCTCGCGGGCGTGAGCTATGCATACGGCGACCGCACAGTGCTGGACAGCGCCAGCGCGACCATTGCGCACGGCTCGCTCGTGGCACTCGTGGGCGAAAGCGGCGGCGGCAAGTCCACGCTCGCGGGGATTATCGCGGGCCGCAAGGGTGCCTACCGTGGCAGCGTTCGCATCGGCGGCGTCGAGCTGTGCGATGCCACGGCCGCCTCACTCATGCGCGCCGTCACGCTGGTGCCCACCAACGGCTACCTGTTTGCCGGCACCCTGCGCGACAACCTGCTGCTCGCCCAGCCCAACGCCACCGACGCCGAGCTTTTGCGCGCGCTCGGCCGCACGCGCGTGGCGGCCTTTGTGCAGGCCGACGGCGGGCTCGACATGGTGATTAACGAGGGCGGCACCAACCTTTCGGGCGGCCAGCGCCAGCGCGTGTGCATGGCCCGCGCCCTGCTGCACGACTCGCCCATCTATGTGTTTGACGAGGCGACGAGCAATGTGGACGCCGCAAGCGAAGCCGCAATCGGCGAGGTCATTGCATCACTCGCCGGCGAGCACACCGTAATCGTGGTGGCGCATCGCCTGTCGACAATCGTGGACGCCGACCAGATTCTGGTGCTGGAGCGTGGCCGTATTGCCGAACGCGGGACTCACGGCGAGCTTTTGGCCACCGCGGGCGTCTATGCGCGCATGTGGAACAGCCAGGAGCAGCTCTCGGCATATGCGTATGCGGAGGGTGATGCCGAGGATGCCGGCGCGGTTGAGGCTGTTGACGGCAGCACCGCCCGTACCGATGGCCTCAACGGTGCCGGCTCGTCTTCCGCTA
>URTP01000103.1 GCA_900550835.1 uncultured Collinsella sp.
CGCGACGAGCGCGAGCCGCGCGAGGATCGCGGTGGCGAGGGCTCGGCCGACCAGGGTCAAAAGCGCCGTCGTCGTCGCCGTTCCCGCAAGCCGCGCCAGGATGGTGGCGAGGGCTCGACCCCGTCTTCGGCCGCACCACAACCGCCCGCCGGCGAATAACGCCCGCGAGCGGATTTAACCCGCCTTACCCCAATCGCGTCGGGGTACCATAGCGCTGAATCAACAACCCTCCCTGCGACCGAACGTAGGGAGGGTTGTGTCTTGAAGAGCCATCTAAACAAATTGAGCCGTCTGCAGGGTGCCGGCGCCCTACCGTTTGCGGACGAATTGCTGCCGTTTGCCGAGCGGGCGGCACGCGAGGCACTCGAGGCATTGTCGCCAACACGATGTGCCGGCTGCGAGCGCGCCGGCGCGCTTATTTGCCAAGACTGCCTGGCCGCGCTCACGCTCATCGACCCACGTCATAGCTGTACCCGATGCGGCGCCCCGTTTGGGGATTTGCTGTGCACTGAGTGTTCGGTCGAGGGCACGTCCTCGGCAATGGCGGAGGCGCTCGACCGCTGCCTGGCGTGCTCCGTCTATGCGCATCCGCTGCCGCGCATCATTAAAGCGTACAAGGACGCGGGCGAGCGACGCCTGGCGCCGTATCTGGCGGAGCTGCTCTACGACACTGCCCTGCATGCCCAGGTCGTAGCGCCCGAACGCTTAGGAGGTGTGCTGTCCGGTGCGGATGCGGTGGTGTTTGTGCCCGCGACGGCGGCAGCGTTTCGGCGGCGTGGCTTTGATCATATGGAGGCCATTGCGCGCCCATTTTGCGAGCTGTCGGGTGTTCCCCTGCTCGATGCCCTCGTCAAGTACGGGCGTGGCGACCAGCGCGAACTCGGTCGTGAGGAGCGTCGCGAGCGTGCCCAAGGCATGTACGAGACGGTTGAGGACGTGCGCGGCCGCCGCCTACTGCTTATCGATGACGTTATCACCACGGGCGCGACCATGGCAGCAGCCTCGGCGGAGCTCAAGCGTGCCGGCGCTGCGGCAGTCGATGGCCTTGCTATCGCACGTGTTTGGTAGGGGTGGTTTTGTGGCAGTGAAGATTGAGCGGCGCAACGAGCCGACAGGCGAACAGCTAGCGGCTTCCGTAATCCTAACAGGTGCCTCGGCGCTTCGCATGATGCGCGCCGAGCGCCGGCAGATGGGCTATATCAGCTGGAAGGACCTTAATCCCGATGAAGAGCGCCGTGTGCTGCGCACGTCGTCGCCCTCGACCGAGGATATCTATCTTCCTGACTTGGTGCGAATTGGAGCCAAAAGTGGCGAGGTGCAGGAAGATCTGTGCTTGTTGGTGGGATCTGCGGCGCAGCGCCGCCGCATGCCTGGCGTAGGCTGGTCCGTGTGTTCCGGGTTGCCCGCCGGCTCGATTCTAGAGGTGGAACCGGGGGTGTACAGCCTATCTCCCGAGGCCCTTTGTGTTGCCGTTGCGCGCGAGGTCGGCTGCATCCAGGCGTTTGCCCTGGCCCAGGAGCTGTGCTCTAAGATTTCACTGAGCGACCGCGGGAAGTATCTGCCTCCCTACACCTCGCCTGTTACGAATAAACTTGCAAAGGACAAGGACCAGCCAGCAGACGTGGGCTACTTTGAAGTCGAACCGGTGCTGACGCCCGATCGCCTGGCAGATTACCTTACGACATGCAAGGGAAGCACGGCCAAACAATTGCAGCGTCTGTGTCCCTACTTGTCAGAAAACCTGCTCTCGCCCATGGAGTGCATCATGCTCGCTCTGTTTTCGCTTCCGTTTTCCTATGGCGGGTTTGCCTGCGGGCCTTTTAAGACCGACTACAAGATCGAGTTCGATGACCGTGCGCAGGCAATCTCGGGGATGCCTCATGCAGTTTGCGATGCGTATCAAGAGGCAGCCCGGTTTGACCTGGAATACAACGGTGAGCTGGGCCATTCCTCCCGGAGGGGACGTATCCATGATGAAAAACGCAACACGGGCTTGATTACTATGGGAATCGAGGTCGCGACGGTCAACAACGAAATGCTCTGCGACATGGAAGCGATGGAAGCGCTCGCATGGCGCATGCACCAGCGTATGCGAAAGCGGTACCGGAATCGTGTCGATGCCCGCAGGAAGAAGCAAGAGGCGTTGCTTAACACGCTGCGGGCGTGTTTTGGGCTTAAGCCGGTCTAATTCACGTCGAAAATAGGGGGTTAATCATATGCCCTGGCCAAAATATGGCAAATATGAGTACTGTCACTAAATCAGTAACAGCAAAATCAAGGAATTTAGGACTCGGAGGCGGCATAAAGTAAGAAGATAATAAACAAATGTGGAATAACTAAGCATCAGGTTGGCGACACTGAGCGCAAAATCTGTCCGAGAGGCCAAAATTGCCTGTTACTAAATTGGTGACAGTACTCATATTTGCCATTTTTTGGCCACGGCACCCTAGGAAGGGTGCCCCGGAGCTCCCCATAGGGGAGCTCCGGGCTTCACAGAGGCACGAATAGCCCACTCCGACCTGCGAAATCTGTACTCGCGATGCGAATGACGCCCCTAACCTTAAACTTTAGCTTGAACTTAGCTATAATGCGCTACGTTCCTACCAGGCTGTGGTTGCGGACGGACGAAATGCCCGTCCTAGTCCAAGACAGACGCGGTCAAAGGGATCCACGTAAGCGACCGCGTGCGCGCGGCGCGATCATGGCGCGTCCTAGATGTAAGCCGCACCGTCCGTTCTACTTTCTTTGGGGCAATACCGCCTCGCGGGCGAGCGGGCCAGTCGTGAAGGTGGCTGCGGCCTCCCGAGCAAACACCCCGGTGCGCAAGTGTGGGGTCAAATACCAGGTCAGCTGGTGGGAACAATCTGATATTCCGCGCATCGCACGGATCGTATACGACACAGAAGGCAGGGTAGTGGACATGGTGAGGGGCAGCTTGATGCACGCGGCTCGGTTAGGTGCTGGGACCGCAGCGGTCATCGCCGTTTTGGGTCTGAGCGGATGCGCGTTCAACCCGCTGTCTACGTTCACGACTCCCACGATCGACCAGATCGAGTACGAGACCGTCACGCCGGCGGTGTCGGACGATGCTCTGGTCACTCCCGGAACCCTGACGGTTGCCCTCGATACCTCCGATGCGCCGCAGGCCATGCAGGACGCCGACGGCGAGCTCACGGGGTATGCGGTTGACGCCGCCCGCGCCCTTGCAAGCCGCATGGGCCTTAAGGTCGCCTTTGTCGATGCGTCCTCGGCAGGTTCCGCGCTCGGCGACAAAAAGGCTGATATCTTTATCGGCGAGATCAACTCCACGGACGGGGACGTTAGCTCGCTCGGCACCTGCCTGTACGATGCCGCTTCCGTGTTCGGTAAAACCAGCGATGGTGGGTCGCTAAGCGTTTCCACCGATACCCTTAACACGTCTACTCTGGGTGTCCAGATGTCCTCGGCCTCGCAGGAGGCGCTTGCTAAGCAGAGCATCGCCGCCAACCAAAAGACCTACTCCAACATCAACGAGTGCTTTGAGGCGCTCGAGTCCGGCGAGGTCGACTATGTAATCTGCGACTCCACGGCCGGCGGCTACCTTGCACGCCTGATGAGCGAGGTCTCCTATGCCGGTTCGCTCGAGGCGCCCTCGGCGCTTGGTGTTGCGGGCCTCTCGTCCAATGACGAACTGTGCCGTGCCGTGAGCGATGCCCTCGACGGTATTACGGCCGACGGCACGCTCGAGGCGGTCCACTCTGTCTGGTATGGCAGGATGCCCTACGACCTCACCACTAAGACGGTTTCGGGCGCTAACGTGCAGCCGGGCGACTCTGAGTCCAGTGAGACCGCATCCTCCGGCAGCGAGTCCTCCGATTCCAACAATGAGACCGCATCCTCCGAGGACAAATCGTCCAGCCAGGAAGGCACCATCACCGACGACGACATTAACAAACTTAATAGCTAGTTATTGCTAGGGGTGGTGTCTCCTATACGTTGGAAAGGACGCCTCTTCACGGTTTCAACACGCACTGCCGGGTTTCCCCAATAGGGGAGCCCGGCTTTTTTATCCCTATAAAACCAGCAGGTCAAAGCCAATTTTCGGGACCAAATACAAAGCCGTCGGCTCCCTTCTATAGCGCACTTTGCCACGGAAAAGTGCGAGACTTCGGTATGCGGTATCAAGCAATCGTTATTCGGGTCTTTAGGAATCCGCGTGATTAAATGCACGGCAATGGGTACATAGCCAGTACAGTAAGTCCCCGAGGCAGATTGGAGCCACGTATGGATATCAAGGTTTCTGGACGCAAGACGACGGTAACCGATGCTCTGCGTGCGCATGTGGATGAGAAGATCGGCGAGGCGCTCAAGGTTTTCGATATCGAGCCCATGACGGTCGACGTTGTACTTCGTTATGAGAAGAACCCCTCGAACCCCAACCCGGCAATCGTCGAGGTTACGGTTCGTGCCCGCGGTTCGGTAATTCGCGTTGCCGAGCACGGTGCAGATATGTACGCCGCCATCGACCTCTCTGCCGATAAGGTCACCCGCCAGCTGCGTAAGTTCAAGACCAAGGTCGTGGACAACCGCCAGGGCGGTGCCAGCGCCGCGGATGTCGCGCCGGTCGAGCGCGTCGAGGATCTGGCCGACCTGCTGCTGCCCGAGGAGGAGGACGACCTGCTCGTCCGCGAGAAGGTTATCGACGTCACCCCGATGACTGAGGAGCAGGCGCTGGTGCAGACCGATCTGCTGGGCCACGACTTCTACGTGTTCGAGAACGCGACGACCGGTCTCATCAATGTGGTGTATCACCGTAAGAATGGTGGATATGGCATCATCAAGCCCCGCATCGAAACACTTGACGAGTAAAATACGTTAACTTGCATGAGTTAACGGTTGGCGGCCATCCCATGCGGGTGGCCGCCTTTTTACGTAAGGAGTCGCTTTGATGGACAAGGCCGCATCCGCCGGTCATTCGGACCGTTGCCGCATCGTCGTCGATACCTGCTGCGACTTTAGCCCCGAGGTCGCCGCGAACCTCGATGTCGATATCCTGGGTTTCCCCTTCATTATCGATGGCGAGGAGCGTACGGACGACATCTGGTCGAGCATGAGCCCTAAGGAGTTCTACGACCGCATGCGCGCCGGTGCCCGCGTGTCCACCTCGGCTGTGTCGCTCGGTCGCTATATCGAGTTCTTTACCGAGTGCGCCAAAGAGGGCACGCCCACGGTCTACCTGTGCTTTACCTCGGCGCTGTCGTCGAGCTACAACTCCGCGTGCCAGGCGGCAGATGCCGTGCGCGCCGAGTATCCCAACTTTGAGCTCTACGTGGTCGACAACGCTCTGCCCTGCGCGACCGGCGCGCTCTTGGCGCTCGAGGCCGTGCGCCAGCGTTCGGCGGGACTGACCGCCAAGCAGCTGGTCGACTGGGCAAACGAGGCTAAGACCTATGTCCACGGTTACTTTACGCTCGAGAGCTTTGACGCGCGGGCTGCCGGCGGCCGCATTCCGCCCGCGGCGGCACAGCTCACGGCAAAGCTCGACGTCAAACCCGAGCTGTCCTACGACCTGGCCGGCTCGCTGTCGCTGATCGGCGTCAACCGCGGCCGCAAGAAGGCGCTCAAGTCCATTCTCAAGTCGTTCCGCGAGAACTATGTGCCCGATCGCACCATGCCCATCGCCATTATGACGGCCGACGCCGAAAAGGACGGCGACGGGCTCGAAGCCGCCATCCGCAAGGAGGAGGGGTGCGCCGACGTCACGATCATTCGCAGCTCCGTGGGCCCCACCATCGGCTCGCACGTGGGCCCCGGCATGGTGGCCTGCGCGTTTTGGGGTAAGAACCGCGCCGACAAGGCGTCGCTTTCCGACCGCATCGCCCGCCGCGTGCGCGGTCAGTAGGCAAGTAACGCGGCCGTAATCGATCCCAACTCACAGCCCAAACGCTGGCACCGAGTATTCAACCTGGTAATAACACCCAACCCAAAAGGAAAGGTTTCATGGCAAACAAGCTCTCTGTCGCATTTATCGGCACCGGAATCATGGGTGCCCCCATTGCCGGCCACATCCTGGATGCCGGCTATCCCGTCACGGTCAACAACCGCACCAAGTCCAAGGCCGCCGCGCTCATCGAGCGCGGTGCCGTCTGGGCCGATACCCCGGCCGATGCCGTGGCTAACGCCGATGTCGTCTTTACCATGGTGGGCTATCCCTCCGAGGTCGAGGAGCTCTACCTGGCGGGCGACGGCCTGCTCGCGTGCACCAAGCCGGGCGCGGTCTTGATCGACCTCACCACGAGCTCGCCCGAGCTCGCCCGTGACATTGCCGAGGCCGCCCAGGTTTCTGGTCGCATGGCGTTTGACTGCCCCGTCACCGGCGGCGAGTCTGGTGCTATCGCCGGCACGCTTACGGCTATCGTTGGCGCTACCGAAAACGACATCGCTCCGGTCCGCGATATCCTTTCCACCTTTGCGGCCAACATCTGCTGCTTCGACGGTGCCGGCAAGGGCCAGGCTGCCAAGCTCGCCAACCAGGTGTCGCTGGGCGCCTGCATGGTCGGCATGGCAGACGCCATGGCATTTGCCGAGCTGAGCGGCCTTGATCTGGAGAAGACCCGTCAGATGATCCTGGGCGGCACCGGCAAGTCCGGCGCCATGGAGAGCCTGGCGCCCAAGGCGCTCGACGGCGACTACAAGCCCGGCTTTATGGTCGAGCACTTCATTAAGGACCTGCGTCTGGCGCTCGCCTACGCTGATGACCGCGAGCTCGCGCTTCCCGGCGCCGACGTGGCCTTTACGCTCTACGACATGCTCGACGCTATCGGTGGCGCCAAGCTGGGCACCCAGGCCATCACGGTCCTCTATAAGGAGGAGGCCGATGCCATCGCCGCCGGTCTGGACTGGTCGCAGTATCGTCCCGAGGAGCATGGCGCTCACGAGGAAGGTTGCGGTTGCGGCGAGCACGGCGAGGACCATGAGTGCGGTTGTGGCCATCACCACGGCGAGGACCACGAGTGCTGCGGTGGCCACGGCCATGAC
>URTP01000104.1 GCA_900550835.1 uncultured Collinsella sp.
ATGATTGCATCGCGACGGTCCTTGCAGTTGAGGACGCTCACTCCGGCAGCCGTCAGGGCGCGGTTGGTCTCTTTCATCGACAGCGCCATTGCAAAGGCAATCTGCAGCACCTTATTGCGGCTCGGATTGCGCGAACCGGTAAAGATCTGATAGCCAAAGGTCTCGTTGAGGTCGGCCATACGCACCACGCGTGAACGCTCGAGCCCCTTCTCTTGCAGCAACTGCTTTAAGTAATCCGAAAGCGACGGGGCGGCAAAGTCGTGTTCCTTGATATAGCCATCGATACTCGGCGCATCAAGGAGCTCGTTGAGCAACTCGTCCGTCAGCTTTTTATCGGGCATGCGGCTTCACCTCCAAACGACCCAACGGCATCAACACGCTAAGCAAGCACCCAGCTAGCAGTCGCGGTCTTTTCGAGCATGTTGGCAAAATATAGGGCCTTCTTGATGTCGCCGTCAAAGTAAATATTGCCCGCAACGGAGCCGCCGGCGGCAAGGGTGCCAGACTGCAGCTCGTCAGAGCCTTCGCTGTAATAGCCCTGGTTCTGCTGGGCGCCGTTGGCGTCCTCGCCCTTCCAGTCGTAGACATTGTAATCCGCGCCCTCATCGCCATTGTTGACGTACGTGACGTGAATGCCCGTCATGGTCGAACCGTCAAAATTGGTAAGCCCGGTCTGCACGGAATCGACAGTAACGGAAAGACCGGCAGCCGTGGTAACAGTCGTGCCGACGGCCAGGTCGGTCGTAGGCTGCTCTTCCTTTTTCGACTCCTCCTTCTTATCTGCGTCGCCGGCGTCCTCGGTGACGGTCGCCTTATCGCTACCGCAACCGGCAAGAAGACTGGCAGTCCCCAAGGCAACAGTGGCGAATGCGCCAAGTGCAGCGCGACGGCTCAGCAGCACTTCGTTTTCGAGCTTTTTCATCATGCATCCTTCCATCTATCCGGCTACCGTGCCGGCACACAGCACATCGTAGGAAGGATTAAACTTGAATTCATTAGCTGAGAGCTAAAGTTGCGGTAAACGGCCAATGCGGTTATCCGAACGCCGAGCAAACGCACTTTGCGCAACCGTCTGCTGGCAGTGCATCAACCCAACGTGACGGATTCCCCGGTAAAGGTACTCACAAGCAACAGGATAAAGAAAACTAAATAGCTGATGCTCAATAGGTAGGCGACGACTAAAAAGATGGTCCATCCAACATTGGTCTTACCATCGGCGCGGCGTTGCTCGCGAGAACGGCACAGCCAGACCGTCACGCCAATGGCCACAATCAGCAACACGAGTGCCGCTGCTGCCAACCCGGCAAGCGCAAACATCACGCCAATGCTCACAGCAATAACCGGAAGCAGTAGCAAGCCACACCCGCATCCACCCGGACTATATACGGAAGACTGTCGGCGTCGCCTCATCGCCACCCCCATTATCTTTGAGCACTACAGTGCGATGGCCTGCTGAACAGGAACGATCTTATCGAGTTCCGGTTCAATCCGCCTTTTCTCGGCCTCAAGGTCAAACGCCACCTGAGCGCGCAGCCAATAACCATCCGTCAGGCCAAAATAACGGCAAAGACGGAGGTCGGTGTCGGCCGTCACGCGACGTTTTCCCAAGACAATCTGCCCGATACGCTGAGCCGGAATCCCGGTCTCTTTCGCAAGGCGATATTGAGAAATGCCCATGGGAACAAGAAACTCCTCTTTGAGGAGCTCGCCAGGAGTCACCGGCGACAGCAAATCGGGCGCAGTCTCATCACTTGTGATAATCGACGATTTCGACATTCCAAGCCATCTCCTGTCTCCACTCAAAACAGACCCGATAGCGCTCGTTAACACGGATGCTATATTGACCGGCACGATCGTCCTCCAAAGCTTCCAGGCGGTTGCCCGGTGGAACGCGAAGATCATCAAGCGATGCACAAACCTGCAGTTGGCGAATCTTCCTCAACACAACACGCTCAAAGGGCTCGAACTTCCTGACCCGCACACCCATCGCAAAACGTTCGGTATCCTCATCTTTATACGATGCAATCATAGTATCGCCTTACGTTAATAACGTCAAACGTTTCTATAGACTTATATCTCTATTATACCGTACATCTGTTCGTATATTCTAGAGCAAGCATCCCTCGTCAATTAACCAAGCAAAAGCAATCGTTTGTAGACATCGAGGCCTTTGAGCAGGATTTCCTCGTCAAAGAGCATGGTATCAGTATGCAGGGCGCTCATGGCATAGGCGGGGCAGCCATCCGAATCACTCGGGTTGTCTTGGTCCTCTGGCACGCCCGTGCCCAGCAAGAAAAACACGCCCGGCAGATGGCGCTGATAGAACGCGAAATCCTCGGCAATCAGCAGCGGCTCGTCCACGAGCTGTAACTCGGGCAGAGCAGGCGCGATTCGGGCAAATAACTCGGGGTCGTTGTCGACCGGCGGATAGCCCTCGGCAAAGTCTAGATCGTACGTGCAGCCCGTTGCAGCGCATGCCTCATCAAGCACGCGGCACACACCCTCGCGTGCACGGTCGAACATGTCGTCCGTAAACACACGCAGGCTTCCGGCCACATGGGCCTCCCCCGCCACCGCGTTACAAACCGTACCGGCCTGCAGCAGACCAAACTTACCGATACAGGGCTCGTCGGTGCCCAGCTCGTCCATCAGCTCGCGCTCGGCAACCAAAAACTTTGCTGCCGCCAACGCGGCATCGTGCGACTCCCCGACCGGCACACCATAGGTCTTAGCGATGTGGATGCTCGTACCGTGAATATGGATATGCGTCTCGCTCGAACGCGCCAGCAGCGGACCGGAACAACTCGCCAACGTGCCGGCAGGCAGATCGGGCCACACATGGAAGCCAAAAATGCGGTCGGCCCCATAGCGCTCGAACACACCACTCTCGCATACCGTCTTGGCGCCACCGGTCGTCTCCTCGGCCGGCTGAAACACAAAGAGCACGTTGCGCTTGATGGCACCCGGCTGCTCACGAATCGTACGATCGACATACGTCGCGGCGGCAAGCACCATGGCCATGTGACCGTCGTGACCGCACGCATGCATCTTACCGGGATGCGTCGAGGCAAAGGTCGCGCCCGTTGCCTCCGCGATGGGCAGGGCGTCCATGTCGGCGCGAATCGCCGTGGCATGCACGGCGCCCGTGCCGGCATCGAAGAAAGCGCAGACGCAGCTGGGACACGGATGGGTCACATCGCAGGTGAGCGGTGCCAACACGCCCTCGATATAGGCGATCGTCTGCGGAAGATCGAAGTCGAGCTCCGGGATCCTGTGCAAGTCGCGGCGGTAGCGACGGAGTTCTTGGAGCTCGGCCATATTGGTTCCTTTCGTAGGTGCGCGTCGGCTGCTATCTATTGTGCCGCAAGATTGCTACACCCTTATTTCCAGCATATCCCTGCATTTTTTAAACGTTATATACAAATACTCTTGTTTGGTAAAGTGCAACGTGGTAGGGTCGTTACCACTTGATAGAGGCGCGGGCACGAAGAGCCGCGGGCGAGCCGGCAGGCTTTGACCCCGCGGGGAGGCGAAACCCGCCGAACTGGGTTTTTCGGGCACGAACAGCCTGGTGGGCCTGCGGGAAACACCCGCAGGACTGTCTGCAGCAATGCGGGAGCGCTATCCGGACATTGGGTCCACGCTATGCGGATTCGATGCGCAGGTAGCGCCGTCTGGATAGCGAGGTTTACGGGACATGTCATTGACTCCCAACGAGGCATATGCGGCCAAGCAGCCGTTTGTGGACAAGGAGACGCTCGAGCATATCGTCGAGCAGTTCCCCACGCCGTTTCATCTATACGACGAGGCGGGCATCCGCCGCAACATGCAAGAAGTGCGCGACGCCTTTGCATGGAACCCGGGCTTTAAGGAATACTTTGCCGTCAAGGCCAACCCCAACCCGGCACTCATCTCCATTCTCAACGAATACGGCTGCGGCTGCGATTGCTCGAGCTATACCGAGCTCATGATCGCCCGCTCGCTGGGCATCACCGGACACGACATCATGTTCTCGTCCAACGACACACCGGCGGCGGACTTTGAGCTCGCCGACAAGCTGGGTGCCATCGTCAACTTTGACGACATCAGCCACATCGAGTTCTTTGAGCGCGTTGCGGGACCCATCCCCAAGACGGTCAGCTGCCGCTTTAATCCGGGCGGCCTATTCCAGCTCTCCAACGGCATCATGGATAACCCCGGCGACTCCAAATACGGCATGACCACCGAGCAGCTCTTCGAGGCCTTCCGCATGCTCAAGGCCAAGGGCGCCGAGGACTTTGGCATCCACGCATTCCTTGCCAGCAACACCGTCACCAACGACTACTACCCCAAGCTTGCGCGCATCCTCTTTGAGCTTGCCGTGCGCCTGGAGCGTGAAACGGGCGCACATGTCGCCTTTATCAATCTGTCCGGCGGTGTGGGTATCCCCTACCTGCCCGAGCAGCAGGCTAACGACATCCGTGCCATCGGCGAGGGCGTACACGCGGCCTACGACGAGATCTTGGTTCCCGCCGGCATGGGCGATGTGGCGATTTGCACCGAGATGGGTCGCTTTATGATGGGCCCCTACGGCTGCCTGGTGACCAAGGCCATCCACGAAAAGCAGATCTACAAGGACTATATCGGCGTGGACGCAAGCGCCGTCGATCTGATCCGTCCTGCCATGTATGGCGCTTACCACCACATTACGGTGATGGGACAGCCGGGTGGCGCCGACAAGACCGCAGCACCCGTTACGGACACCTACGACATCACGGGCAATCTGTGTGAGAACAATGACAAGTTCGCCATCGACCGCGAGCTACCGCGGATCGACATGGGCGACTTGCTCGTGATCCACGATACCGGCGCGCATGGCTACTCCATGGGCTACAACTACAACGGCCGTCTGCGCTCCGCCGAGGTGCTGCTGCGCCCCGATGGCTCGGCCGACCTCATCCGCCGTGCTGAGCGCCCGGGCGATTACTTTGCCACGCTCGACGTGCTGCCTAGCGGCCGAGAGCTGCTGGCCAAGTCGCGCGCCGAAAGTGCCCGCCGTCGCGCCCAGGACGAGCGTCTGGCCGTCGCCGCTCAGTGGAACAAACGTATCCAGATCGCGGAAGCGAAGGAGAAGAACATGGATATCCGCAACCTCGAGGGTTCGATCGTCGCCCTCGTCACGCCGTTTAAAAAGGACGGAAGCGTCGACTTTGACGCGCTCGAGCGCCTTATCGATTTCCACCTGCAAAACGGTACCGACGCCATCCTCACCCTGGGCACCACCGGCGAGAGCGCCACGATGACCGACGACGAGGACAACTCCGTTGTCGCCGCGGTGGTCAAGCAGGTTGCAGGCCGTGTCCCCGTCATCGCCGGCTCGGGCTCCAACTCCACGCAGACCATGCTCACCAAGTCGCTCACCTATCAGGGCCTGGGCGCCGACGGCCTGCTGCTCATTACCCCCTACTACAACAAGTCCAACGAGGAGGGCATCTACCAGCACTTTAAGACCGTTGCCGATGCCGTAGATATCCCCTGCATCCTGTACAACATCCCCGGCCGCTGCGGCTGCGGCATCAGCGAGCGCAACGTAGAGCGCTTGGCCGCGCACCCCAACATCATGGGTATTAAAGAAGCCTCGGGCAACGTCGCCTACGCGGCCAAGATCGCCCACCTGCTGTCCGATGACTTCCGCATGTACTCGGGCGAGGACGCCCTCACCGTGCCGCTCATGAGCCTGGGCGCCTCGGGCACCATCAGTGTGTGGGCCGATGTTCAGCCGCAGCTCGTGCACGACATGTGCCGCGCCTATCTGGACGGCGACGTAGCGCGCGCCCGCGATATCCAGATTGCCGGCCAGCCGCTCATCAATGCCCTCTTTAGCGAGGTCAACCCCATCCCCGTCAAGGAAGCGCTCGCCCAGATGGGTATGATCGAGGCAAACTACCGCATGCCGCTGTGCCCCATGGCCAACGACACGCGAGCCGCACTTACCGATGCTCTGAAGGGAGCTGGTCTGCTTGATTAAGACCGTCATTATGGGAACGGGCCGCATGGGCTCGCTCATCCGCACTACCGCCGAGGGCATTGTCAACGCCGCTGGAGAGCCCGTTTTTGACATCGTCGCCCAGATCGGCTTCGACTTGTCCGAGCTCGAGAGCGCACCGACGGCCGATGTAATCATCGACTTCTCGAACGTCGTGACCTTCGACGCCGTCGTCGCCTATGTCGAGCGTACAGGCGCCGCATTGGTCTCGGGCACCACGGGCTACACACCCGAGCAGATGGATCGCCTGCGCGAGCTGGGTCAAAACGCCCGCGTCATGCACTCCGGAAATTACTCCATCGGTATCGCAGCTCTGCGTCATCTGGTAGCACAGGCCACACGCGAGCTGCCCGGCTTTGACTGCGAAATCGTCGAGACGCACCATAACCAAAAGGTCGACGCCCCCAGCGGCACTGCAAAGCTGCTGCTCGACGCCGTGGTCGAGGCCGAGCCTGAGGCTGACTATCATCCTGTCTACGGTCGCGAGGGCATGTGCGGCGCGCGTGACCCCAAGGAGATCGGTATGCACTCGCTGCGCGGCGGCACCGTCGCCGGCGTGCACGAGGTAAGCTTCTTTGGCCAGGACGAGGAAGTCACGCTTAACCATCGCGCCACAAGCCGCCAGATTTTTGTCAACGGCGCTCTGGCCGCCGCTCAAAAGCTCGTCGTCCGCGACCCCGCCTTCTACACCTTCGACCAGGTCATGTTCGCCTAACCAGTTACCTACCGTACCCACGCAAAGGAGAAACAGCATATGAGTAACGCAGCCGAGATGGATGCCCAGGAGATTATCAATTACATCGCCACCGCGCCCAAAAAGACGCCCGTCAAGCTGTATGTGCGCGAGAAGCCCGGCATGAAGGTCCAGTGGGGCAATGCGCACGTCTACGGCGGCCGTCGTGGCAAGACCGTCTTTGGCGACTGGGAAGAGC
>URTP01000105.1 GCA_900550835.1 uncultured Collinsella sp.
GCCGCCGACAGGTCGGCGGAGGCGTCCACGCGCTCGCCGCGCCTGGCCTTCGGCGCCGTCACGAACCTGTGAGACGCCACCTCGGCGCTCACCGTCGAGGGCGACCTGCCCAGCTCCCTCGCGATCTCCCTGCACGACGCCCTGCGCTCCAGCATCCTCTGGACCGTGTCCCGCTCGTGCCTCGTGAGCCTTCCGTAGGCCCTCGGGACCGCCCTTGCGGAGCCGCTTTTCTTCTTTCCGGACATGCCGTCCTCCGATCTCCCGGGGCCGGCCGATCCGGCCCTCAGGGTATCGGGTTCCCACATTTATCCGCACATGTACGGATGAATGTGGGAGGTGTTCGGATAAAGTTGATACTCAAGGCCGAACAACGATGCAAACGAACGGGGCGCGGATGCCATGGGGTGTCTGCGCCCTGCGCTATGATGGAGGCTATGGATAATCAGACCCCAACATATTACGATGATGAGCTGACCGCAGCGCTTGCCGAGCACCTGGCGTCGCTCGATCGTGACGACAGCTATCGCGTGGAGCGTGTACTTAAGCGCTCGTCCGTTGAAACAACCGAGCTTGTGTACTTTGAAGGAACCGGCGGTGGTTCGCTCGGCCCCTTTGTCCGTAAACGCATCGATGCTTCGGCTCAAATCGGCGGGGCATACGAGCGTCTGTTTGCCGCTCAGCGGGCAGGCAGGCGTTTTGAGCACCTGCCCAGAATCGTCGATTGTCGTCGTGTGGGCGACGAGCTCAACGTGGTTATGGAATACATCGAAGGGGAGACGCTCGGGGCGCTGGTGTACCGTCTGGGAGCCACCCCCGATTATGCGCGTGAATTGTATCCTGCCCTATGCGATGCCGTGGGCGAGCTCCACACCGGTTTTGCAATAGCGGGGGAGACGTCGGCGCCGGTGATCCATCGCGACCTCAAGCCGTCGAATATCATCGTGACAGGTGCCAACTATACGCCTGATGACGGCCTGACGTTTTCATCGCTGGTGATTATCGACTTGGGGATCGCGCGCGTATGGCGCGATGGCGCCGATGCCGATACCGTCAAGTTTGGGACACGGCCCTATGCGCCGCCCGAGCAGTATGGGTTTGGGCAGACGAGCGTGCGAAGCGACGTCTACGCACTTGGCGCCCTGTTGTTCTTCTGCTTGACGGGAGTCGACCCTAAACCAGGGCTCGACATGAGCGAGCAATGCGAGGCGCGCGGCATTCCCACTCCACTTGCCGATGCCGTCTGCATGTCGATGGCGCTCGACCCGGCCAAGCGTTTTGCGAGCGCGGAAGCGTTGGGACGGGCGACGCGCGCGGCATACGATCTAAGTCGCCCCGTGCGGCCTCCTGCGCCTGTGCTTGTCCGTGCTCCGGCCTCGGAGACGGCGTTGACGTCCCAAGGGTTCCAGAACCCCGCAGGGCTTTCTAGGCCTGCCGCCTCCGCTGCATGCGGTCTGCTCTCTCGCGTTCCGGAGTCTCTGGGGCGTATTTGGAATACGCTCGTCTGCTTCTCACTGCTTGTGTTCTTTGCCGGAAGTCACTTTGCCGTCTTTCACCCCACGGGAGCAAACCAAAGCTACCCGACGTGGCTTCTCATAATCGAGTATTTTTTCTTTGTCGATGGCCTTATGGTGCTTATGCATTTTGCGCTGCTCGATAAGCGCCGTCTTCGTCGGCGATTCGCACTGCTCGACAGCTATCGCGGCAAGAAGCTCGCGAAACTCTGGCTCAAGGCATTGGGTGTGCTGCTCCTATGCATGATCGTCATAGTCGCGGTTGCCAATGCGACCGGCGTCGTCGATATCTCCGCTACCTAAAAGAAAAGGGCCCCATTGGGGCCCTTTGCAGTTGCACTTAGATGCGGTTCATCTGAGCGGCGACTTTGTTGTACCAGTCCTGCCACGTGGGCGGGCAGTACTTTTTGGCCGCTGCCGGGGTAAGGGTGGAGCCGTAGTTGGCGCCCAGATAGGCGACGTGAGCGGAGATGCCCTCGCTCCAGCTGCCAAAGCTGCGCCAACCGCCGCCACGGGCACTCCAGCCCCAGGCGTTGTAAGAATTGGCGCAATAAGCACCCTTGGTGCTCTCGATGCAGGCGATGGCGGGGGACCAACGGGGGGCGACACCGGTATTCCAAGCGGCGACGGCAAAGTTGTAGCCCCGGCCTGCCATGGGGGAGCCGGCGAGATAATTGTCGATGCGGCTCGTCCACTCATTAATGAACGAATCGTAATCGGAGCTACCGGTATTGGCGTTGTTCACCGTGGTGTCGATGGTGGTGTTGGTGTTGGTGGCCTGGCTGCTGGAATTGCTGCCGCTTACGCCCTCGCCCGAGAGCTTCTCGGCGGCAGCGGCCTTATCGGCCTCAAGCTTGGCAAGTTCGGCGGCATTTTCCTGCTCGGCTTTTGCCTGTGCCTCGCTGCGGAGCTGCTGGGCCTGAGCTAACGCATCCTCGGCGTTTTTCTGCTCTGCCTCAAGCTGAGACTTGGCCTGCTGGAGCTCGGCCTTGTTCTGCTCGAGTTCGGTTTGCATGTTATTGAGCTGTTCGATCTCGTCGACGCTCGAGCTCGTGATCTGGTTGGTGTATTTGCAGGTCGTGATGAACTCACCCAGGCTCTGCGCGTTGACCAGGAAGCTCACGATGGGATTGGTGCCCTTCTGATACTTGTACAGATCGCGCATGGCGGAGCTTGCCTTGGCCTGCTGCTCGGGAAGCTTAGCCTCGATTTCCTCGATGCTTGCCTCATTGGAGTCAATCTGCTTTTGCAGGTCATCGAGTTTGGTGCGAGCGTCGTTGTAGGCGCTCGTGGCGGCTTCGATCTTCTGCTGGGCTGCGGAAAGCTGGTCCTGCGTTGCCTGCGAGGCGGCATACGCCGCAACGGGGGAGAGCATCGGTGTGGCCGTCAGCGCAACGGCGAGCGCGGCGCTCGTGATGATACGAGCCGGCTTCGACGCAATGAGCGCTGCGGTGCGATGATTCGAATGCTGCATCCAGTCCCTCTGCAATCAATCGTAGGTTATGGTTCGAACGGTATTCTACTACTGCTTTCGACCTCAACTTGAACCTTAAAGGTTCCAAAGGGTCAAGTTGAACTTGAGGCTTTGGCTTTGACCTGCAGTTATGATGAATTGTTGAGAAACCATAGAGTTCAACTTTAACGTTACGGGGGCCTGTTTGCGGACGGGCTTTCGGTCGTGAAAGCTATCTCAACAGGGGGTTTGCAGCTACAAGGCCCCATCGCGGTGAGTGCGGCCTTTATGCTGGACGATCACGTCGATTGCCATAGATACGGTGGAGCTTTGGGCACCGGCGGCTCGGCACGCTAGAATAAATCAGTTGCGCAAAGACCGCCCGTTGTGTGGGCAGTTCATGTTAGGAAGTTTCCATGGCATTGCAATTTACAGAGCGCGAGTTCATTCCCGTGCTGCTCGGTGGCGACATCAACGCCTATTCGGTGGCGCGCGCCTTCTACGAGGAGTACCAGGTCATGAGTCTGGTCTTTGGCAAGTATCAGACGGGTCCCGCGTACCGCAGCCAGATTATCGACTACACGCCCAACGTGGATATCGACACCATGCCCGTGATGCTCAAAACCGTCAACGGCATTGCCCAAGCGCATGCCGATAAGACGATTGTCCTTGTGGGCTGTGGCGATAACTATGTTGCCCTTGTGGCTCAGGCCAAGGATGCCCATGAGTTGGCGGATAACATCGTCGCGCCTTACGCTCCCTATAGCATGCTCGAGCAGTGCCAGAAGAAGGAGATCTTCTACGAGCTGTGCGAGAAGCATGGCGTGCCCTATCCGCATACCTTTACCTTCACCATGGCGATGCTGAATGCCCAGGGCGAGGCACCTGCCGAAGTGCTCGACCAGATCGATTTTCCTTACCCGATGATTCTGAAGCCTTCTGACGGCATCATGTGGTGGCAGCACGAGTTCGAGGGCCAGAAAAAGGCCTATGAGATTGCCGACCGCGCCGAGCTGGAACAGGTCATTCGCGACTCGTATGCCAGCGGCTACACCGACGACCTGATCTTGCAGGATCGCGTGCCCGGCAACGACGAGTACATGCGCGTGCTCACCAGCTATTCCGACCGCAACGGCAAGGTCCGCATGATGTGCCTGGGTCACGTGCTGCTCGAGGAGCATCAGCCCCATGGCGTCGGTAATCACGCCTGCATCATCACCGAGCCCAATGACGAGCTTATGGGTGGCGTGCGCAAGTTGCTCGAGGACCTTCACTTTGTGGGCTATTCCAACTTTGACGTTAAGTACGACGAGCGCGACGGCTCGTTTAAGTTCTTCGATTTCAACACGCGCCAGGGTCGCAGCAACTACTACGTCACCAACAGTGGCTTTAACGTTGCCAAGTATGTGGTGGACGAGTATGTGTTCAACCGCCCGTTTGAGCCGGAGTTTGTGACGGCGCAGGACGAGGCGCTGTGGATGGTCGTCCCCATGGGCGTCGTCGACAAATACGTCAAGGATCCCGAGCTGCGCGCTAAGGTGCATCGCCTGGACAAGGAAGGCAAGGGCGCCGACCCTTCGTTTATGAAGGGCGACTTTGTCTTTAACCGCTGGCTGCGCATGTGGCACACCAAGCTGCGCCACTTTAAGCTGTTCAAGACGTATTACAAGTAGATGAGTGCGGCGCCCGTCCGGTCTACATCGGGCGGGCGCGGGTATGATACGCGCAATTGCGCAAGCGTCACCAAGGAGGCGGCGATGGAAAAGCTGGGAGTTATCGGCGGCATGGGCGCCGAGGCCACGTCGTATTACTACGACCAGGTAGTGCGTCATACGGCTGCTGCCTGCGATCAGGATCATATCGACATGGTGGTGCTCTCCAAGTCGACCATGCCCGACCGCACGCTTGCCATTAAGACTGGCGATCACGCCAAGCTGCTGGCGACCATGAAAGAGTGTGCCCAGGCACTCGAGTCGCTGGGCTGTGCGCACATTGCCATTCCCTGCAACACGTCACACTACTTCTACGACCAGATCCAGTCGTTTACGAAGGTGCCGATTATCCACATGCCGCGTGAGTCGGTGCGCTATGCCCTTGCGGGTGCGGTGATGGGGGAGTGCGAGTTCGACCCCAACCTGAGCATGCCGGCCGAGCCGGTGCGCAAGATTGGCATCATGGGCACCGACGGAACCGTGGGCGCGGGCGTCTACGGCCGCGAATGCGAGGCTGCGGGTGTTGAGGTCGTCTATCCCAGCGAGAAACGTCAGAACGATGTGATGTCGCTTATCTACGATGATGTGAAAGCCGGACGTGAGCCCGATATGGATAAGTTCGACCGCGTGATGTGGGAGTTCGCCCGTAGCGGCTGCGACCGTGTCATTCTGGCCTGCACCGAGCTATCGGTGCTGCAGAAGTATCGAGAGATGCCCGAGATCACCCTCGATGCTATGGATGTCCTGGTGCGCGAATCCATCATCCGCAGCGGCGTCCCCTACCGCCTCTAGCTTCCGACCCGTCAAAAAGGGACAGGTTAATTTTGGTAGGTTTTATCTGGTGAAACAATAAAGGCCTCGGCTCGTTTGGTGCGAGCCGAGGCCTTTTGCGTTGGGCGGTTGCTGTCGGTGGCGAACTAGAACAGGAAGCCGATGGCGATGAGGGCGATGCTGACGATGAGTACGGCGATGTCCAGGCCCTTGATGGGGTAGCGCTTGTACGAGCTGGCGCGCGTGCGCAGATAGAAGCCGCGCTGTTCTGCCGCCAAGGCCGTGGCATCGGTCTTGCCCACGCTCGAGATGAGCAGCGGCACACACAGTGGCAACATGAGCTTAAGCTTCTTGATAGGGTTCTTGGTGTCGTATTCGACGCCGCGTGCAGTCTGCGCCTCCATGATGGCGTTCATTTCCTGACCAAACACCGGCACAAAGCGTAGCGCCGTGGTAAAGGTGAAAGCATAGCGATACGGCACGTGCAGCACCTCGACGCAGGCGTTGGCAAGGTCGTTGAGCTTGGTCACCATAAGCATGAGGATGAGTGGCAGCGCCACGCCCAACAGGCGTAGACAGGCCTTCGATCCTGTGATGAGGCCCGTGTCGGTGATAAAGCCCCACACAACGTTGCCATCGCGCATAAAGGCAAGCTGGAGCACCAGCATGATAAGCGCGAGCGGAATCAGCAACTTGAGCAGCGAGAGCAGACGGTCGACGACACCGGCATAGGCACCCAGCGCAAGGGTGAGTGCCAAAAAGCCCAGCAGCGCCACGTAGGTGTCGGACAAGAAGATGCCGACGATGATGGCGGCGGCGAGGCCCAGTTTGACGACGGGGTTCAGGCGATGCAGCAGCGTATCGCCCGGCATGTAGTCGATGACGTTAACCACGGCGGACCATCTCCTTGGTAATGCGAACGATATCGGTGACCTCGCTCACCTGCGCAAAAGCGGGCGAGACGGAAGATGCCAGACGGCGCGAGAGTTCAATAACCTGGGGCGGCTCAACATAGGCACGCCGCATGAGATCGATGTTCGAGAATAGCTCGTGCGTGCGGCCGCGGTCGAGGATGTGACCGTTTGCCATGACGACGATGCGCTCGGCAAAGTCGGAAACAACTTCCATATCGTGGCAGACCATGATAACGGCGCAGCCGCGCTCGGCCATGGTGCGCACCGTTTCCATGACGGTCATGCACTCGCGGTAATCAAGGCCGCTCGTGGGCTCGTCGAGCACGACGATCTTGGGCTCAACCACTACGACGGAGGCAAGCGCCACCATTTGTCGCTGGCCGCGCGAAAGTGAGAAAGGTGCCTCATCGGCAGGCAGGCCAAAGCGGTCGATAACGAGTTGAGCACGACGCAGAGCCTCGGCACGGTCGATGCCGGCAAGCTCCAGGCCAAAAGCGACCTCGTCGAGTACGGTATCCTTGCAGATCTGGCGGTCGGGGTTTTGGAAGAGCGGTGCGACTTCGCGGGCGATGCGGCTCGTGGGAACGGCC
>URTP01000106.1 GCA_900550835.1 uncultured Collinsella sp.
CTGCCCCGCCGCGGCTTTTCGCTCATCTGCTCGGTCGACGAAGAGGACTTTATGCGCGGCTCCGAGGCCGCCATCGATGCCGGATGGGTATGCTCGCGCGAATGGGTGCTGGATACCGAGCCCACCGACAGACAGATTCAGGTAGCGCACAAGGGGCGCACGTGGTTCGAGATTGAAATGGCTGGCGTGACGGCGCATGCGAGCCAGCCCTGGAAGGGCGCGGATGCCGTCGCCGCCATGGCCGAGGACGTCTGCGCGTTACGCCGCGCGTTCATGGCGCTGCCCGTACACGATGATCTGGGGCCATCGACCATCACGTTTGGACAGATCGAGGGTGGCTACCGTCCCTATGTCGTGCCCGATCACGCCAAGGTCTGGGTCGATATGCGCCTGACCCCGCCGACCGATACGGCCACCGTGACGCGCATGGTAGAGCAGGCCATCGCCGTCGCCGAGGCCGCGGTCCCCGGCTGCCATGGCAGCTATACCGTGACAGGCGACCGCCCCGCCATCGAGCGCGACCCGAACTCTCCCCTTCTGGCTGCACTCAAGCATGCCGCCGACAGCGTTACGGGCATGGACACGGCCGTCGGCTTCTTTACCGGCTACACCGACACTGCCGTCATTGCCGGCAAGACGGGTAACCGCAACTGCATGAGCTATGGCCCAGGCTCGCTCGCGCTCGCGCACAAGCCCAACGAATATGTGCCCCATGCCGATATCGTTCGCTGCCAAAACGTGCTCATCGCGCTCGCCGACAACACGCTCTGGGACGCATGCGGCCAAGTTGGGGCATAATAAGCCGCGAACAAACCGAATCGCGCGTTAGGACCGCCCATGAAAGCTCTTCCGTTTCCCTGCATCCGCCCAGCTCAGGACCGCGTGCTCGAAGCGCTGCCGCAGATGGGCGGTATCCTGAGCGGCAACAACGCCCTGCGCGGCGCCATTGCTGACGGCCTAATGCTCAAGGATCCAGGCGCGGCGTATTACGTGTACGAATGCTCGGGCGAGCCGGGTCGCGCGACGGGTGTCGTGGCGATTTGCCCGGTTAACGTGCTGACGGGCAGCGACGAGGCTGCCGCCGAGAACGTCGACGCACTCGCCGCTGCGCACGCGATCGCCGAGCTCAAGGTGCAGCCGCGCCCTGTGACGCTCGCCTACGAGGCCTCGCCCGTCATGGATATCATCCTCGGCGCCGCCAAAGAGGGCGCTTCGCTCTATGCCGTCACCGACCCCGCGGGCATTACGCATCGCGTGTGGGAGGTCAAGCGCGAGGACGCCGTTGCCGCCATCCGCGCTATGCTCGACCAAGCACCGGAGCCGACGCCGGCAGACGACCCCGCCTACGCCGCTGCTCTGACCGGAGCGTCACAGCTCCTGGCAGACGAGGCCCGCGCAGCCGGCACCTACACGGGCAAAGAACCGTTCAACTTTACCGTTGCCGCGTTATTCCCCACCGCGCAGGTCAGCGGCGCCGCACCGCAGATTCCGACGGGCCTGCTCACTCACCAAATCGCGCGGTTCTAACGCTACCCGCGCTGCGGGCCCGCTGCCGCCCCGAGCGGCTCAAGCCCCAGCTCGCGCGCGTAGTCTTCCTGCGTAAAGATCTCAACCAGTTCAAACGTATCCGTCGCATCATCAAACGCAAAGTGCAGCACCGCGCAGTTGCCCGGCACACGGTCGCGCTCGTCGGCCGCCGCGCCCCTCGTGTGGTCCAAAAACTCCTTGATGGCCGAGCCGTGGCTCACCGCGAGCACGCACGAATGATCCGGGCTTCGCATGAGCTCGGTCAGCGTCGCTACTATGCGCTCACGCACCTGCATCTGACCCTCGCCGCCAAACTGGCGATAGAAATCGCGCCACGGGCGCTCGGGCATCAACATCACGCGCTCGGCTTCAAAATCGCCAAAGAACCACTCGCGCAGGCCATCAAGGCGCTCGTACGCCAAGCCCGGCCACAAGTTGGCGATAGTCTGCTCGGTGCGATGAAGTGTGGAGGTGTAGGCATGATCGGGCTCAATGCCGCGCGCACGCAAGAACATGCCGGCACGCGCCGCCTGGTCGCATCCCAGCTGCGTAAGCGGCGAGTCACTCCAGCCCTGAATAATGCGCTTGAGGTTAAATATCGTCTGTCCATGACGGACCAGATACAGGTCTTTATTCATAGGGGGTCCTTTCGTTTGTTACCAACCCAAGAGCGAAAATGCCCCGTCGCAATAGCCAAAATGAAGCACGGCACCGTTGTCGGGTTGCTCTCCCCCGCCAGTCACGCATCTAAGAAACTCCTGGCAGGCTGAGCCGTGGGAGACCGCCAGCACGCAGTCGTGCCGGGGCCGGGCCATGATGCGGGACAGCGCCGCGACCATACGCGCACGAAGCTCACTTTCCGACTCGCCACCAAAGGCAACCGGATAATCGCCCCAGGGCTGCGCCGGCATCTCGCGGTTTGACGTGCCCCCCAACGAACCCAAATGCCACTCGCGCAGTTCATCGACCAGCTCTATGGAACAGCCCTCGCCAACGATCAGCTCGGCCGTACACCGCGCCCGCCCCAACGGAGACGAATACACATGGTCAAAGGTCACACCACGGTCCTCGAACGCCGCGCGCGTCGCCAGCGCCTGCTCGCGCCCGCGCGCCGTCAACGGCGAATCGTGCCAGCCCTGCAAAATGTTCCTCACATTGAGCTCGGTCTGCCCATGCCGCACCAAGTAAAGATCGGCCACACGCCCTCCCCTCGCACCACCACAAAGGGGACAGGCACCTTTGTGGTGGTTTTGCCGCCGGATCGCGCCGCAACGACGCGCAACTACACCAACACGTCGGCAAGCGGACGCTTGGGCACGTGATGCACCTGAGCCTCATCGCGCCAGTAATTGATAGAGCCGTCGGGGTTGGAATCGATCGCGTCGACAACCTGGGTCTCGGCTGGCACGCCAAAAGCCATGATCAGCTTGAGCTCATACTTGTCGCCGTCGAGCCCCATCGTATCGATCGCGCGGGGCGTAAAGGCCTTGAACATGCAGGCCGCCACCTCGGGCGTGGCGCTGCGCGCGGCGAGCATCATCGTCTGGGCGGCAATGCCGGTGTCGACCTCGGTGATGGGCGCGGCGGGCTTACCCGGAACAGCGCGCTCGGAAAGAATCGCGATGTAGCCGGTCGGGCGCTCGCCCTCATCGGGACCCGGCCAGTCCTTGAGCGCACCGGCCCACGCGAGCTCATCAAATACACGCGCGCAGTCCTTTGCACCGCTCACCACATGAAAACGCAGACGCTGAGCATTGGCGCCACAGGGAGCCAGGTGCGCCAGCTCCGCCAGCTCGAGCAAAAACTCGCGCGGCACGCGCATGGACTCGTCAAATCGGCGGCACGTGCGGGCGCGGCGGATCAGCGCGTCAAACGTGTCCAGGCCAAGCTTTTCGCAACCCTGCTTTGCCATCGACTCGGCGCTTACCGGCGCCGCGGGAACAGCTTCGTTCATAAGACCCCCCTATAAAAGCCAATTGTTCTTAAGAAAATCTAACCTAAAACGTAGGCAATTACACACAGCGGCGCAATGTTCCACACCTGTTGAATATTCCGCATCCAAACGGGAACAAAGGTAACAATTCGGGAAGATGAGGCTCCCATTCGCCCTTCCCGCCCCACGCGACGGCGCCCTTGGGCGATACTGGTTGCAAGAGCTACGGCTAACGCCGCACGGAAAGGAGACATCATGGGCATCTTTAAGAACGATGACAAGCAATCGAGCGCATTTGGATTTGACGAGAAAAGCATGGCAGGCAAGGCCGTCAAGGCCGTGCGCTGGATTTACGCCATCACGGGCGTCTTGGCGCTCGTCGCCGGCATCGCACTGCTGTTTGCGCCCGCCAAGTCCCTCGTCTTCCTAACGACCGTCTTGGGCATCTACTTTGTGATCACGGCCGCGATCAGGCTGTTTACCGCTGTTTTCGAGCCGCTGCTGCCCACCGGCTGGCGCGTTACGAGCATCATCGCCAACCTGCTCATTATTCTGGGTGGCGTGGTGATCCTGCGCAACCAGGCCTTCTCGACCGCGACGCTCACCACGCTTGTAGTGGTCGTCGCCGGCTTTGGCTGGATCGTCGAGGGCGTCATGTCAATTCTGGAATCCGAACTTTCCGCCAACCGCGCCCTCGCCATCCTGAGCGGCGCACTCTCCATCATCGCGGGTATGTTCGTGTTTATCTATCCGCTGTGGTCGGCCAAGATGCTCGTCATCTTTAGCGGTGCCGCGCTGCTGGTGTTTGGCGTGACGCTGATTGTTCGCGCTATTCAATTTGGCAAACTGGTGCGCTAGATGCCAAAGACGCTTTTTATTGATGCCGACGCCTGCCCGGTCACACACGAGTCGATCGACTGCGCGCGGAGGGCGGGCGTCGCCGTCGTTATCGCCGGCA
The DNA here is from genome assembly GCA_900550835.1 of uncultured Collinsella sp. Lineage (GTDB taxonomy): Bacteria > Actinomycetota > Coriobacteriia > Coriobacteriales > Coriobacteriaceae > Collinsella. The sequence continues at coordinate 4,419 of URTP01000106.1, forward strand.
ACAGCACGCAAAACCTGGAACGCCACATTCGCCGCGACGATCCGCGCGACGTTGAGCATGCGCGTCGGGGCTTTTGGGTCACAACGCTCGATGTGAGTGTGGGAGCCGATAGCGCCGACTTTGCCATTATCGAGCGCCTGCAGGCTGGCGATGTGGTCGTGACACAGGACATAGGCCTGGCGAGTATGGTACTCGGACGCGATGCCGCCGCCATCGGCGTGCGCGGGCGCGTCTACGATAAAGCGACCATCGACATGCAGCTGTTTATTCGCCATGAGGAGAAGAAGGTGCGCCGCGCCGGGGGACGCACCCGCGGTCCGGCAGCCTTCACCAGCGAGGATCGAGCCCGCTTTAAACGCAACCTCACCGAGCTGTTACGCTAAACAAGGTAGATTTTTGGGCTTAGAGCCCGAAGGCAGAGAGAACGAACCCCCAGCCAGCGCCGATGACGTACATCATGACCAGAAACAGGGCGTTTTCGCGGGCACTGCGGTTGGTGCGGAACAGCACCAGGTAGCCCACGCCGGCGGAAATGAGCGTGCCGGCGAGCATCGGCGCCAGCTGCAGCGCACCTTCCAGGTACAGTTGCGTGATGACGACGCTGGCAGAGCAGTTGGGGATCAGACCGACAAGCGCCGAGCCCAGGACGGCGAGCGTCTCATTGCCGCGCAGGAACTGCTCGATCGCCGACTCGCCAAAGGTCTCGAGGACGGCGACCAAAACAAGCGACACCAGGAAAATGAATGCCGATACCTGCACGGTATGCGAGATGGCGCTGCGGATAATCGACAGGACAGGAGCGCCTTCGTGGGAGTGGGAGTGACCGCGGTCATGATGGTGTTCATGCTCGCGCTCGCGTCCGTGGTCGTGGCCATGGCCGTGCTCGCCCTCATCCTCGTCTTCATCGCAGCCGCAATGGTCGCGCTCACACAGCTCGTGGATGTGATCGGCGCTCACGCCCGCCTCGGCCACCTCGTCAATGATGTCGCCTCCGGTATGGTCGTCGTGGGCGCAGTTCACATGAGCCGGATTGGCAGCGGTCCCCAGTACGGTACGGCGAATCGCCGCATGCGCGCGGGCATTACGACGAAGGCCGCGGATAGCCGCATCCACGATAAAGCCCGTGACCAGAGCGATCAGCGCCTTCGAAGCCAGAAGCATCGCCATGGTCTGCACGGGAACCTGCTCGGCAAGCAACAGCGGCAGCATCTCGTCTGAAGTCGAGAGGAAAACAGCAACCAGCGTGCCCAGCGTCACGACGCGGCCGGCGTACAGTGTCGCCGCCATGGCCGAAAACCCGCACTGTGGCACCATGCCCAGCAACGAGCCAACCACGGGGCCGGCGGCGCCCGCGCGTTTGATGACGCCGTTGACGCGGTCGCCCGCCACATGCTCCAGCGTCTCGAGGACAAGATACGTCACCAACAAAAACGGCACCAGGGACAGCGTGTCCTTGCCGGCGTCGAGCAGAATATCAATCAGTAAATCCATGACGGATGGAACCTTTCGTGTCTTTCGGCAACATTGTAAAAGTCCTAGCGGTCAACTAGGGTATTGTAGTTGTCCCGGGCGCGGTGCCAATAGTTGCCCATGGTAAACTATCATCTCGCCACAACTCAGTAACCCCGAGCCGCGCGACGCGGCCCGTCCAAGGAGCAGCATATGAATGTTTCGCAAGCACTCGAATACGAGCGCCAGCCGTTTATCCCCATGTTTATCTACGGCGACCACGGCGCCATGGAGTCCGAGCGCCAGAAGGGCGAGGAGGCCCTCAAGGTGCTCGAGACCGAGTACTTTACCGCCGAGGGCGACCCAGGCTTCGACTTTGCCACTGTGCGCGACCTGGCCGACCGCAACCGCGACCTGTGTGACCAGATTGGCGAGGCGCGCCTGCGCAACGTGACGCCCGCGACGCTCTCGCGCGGCCTATCCGACGCCGACACCTGCGCCGCCATCGGCAAGATGCAAAAGCGCACCGCCGCGTCCGTTATGCGCGAGATCCGCGGTGACCGCGACGCACTCGGCGTGGCCTATGCCCGCAAGCCCATCCAAGGCACGGTGCTGGGCATCGACATCGAGACCACCGGTCGCGCACCCGAGCGCGGCTACATCATCAACGTGGGCTGGGAGATCATGGATCTCACCAGCGACGCCGTGCCGCATGACGCCGAGGCACACTACTGCGGCCTGCCCGACATCTACCGCGGCGAGGATGTGCCGCTATCGAACATCCATCACATCAGCTGGGACGACATCGACGGCAAAAAGCCGTTCCGCGAGAACAAGGAGCTGCAGAAGCAGCTGCTCAAACTCATGAAGAAGTACCCCTATATGGCGCACAATGCCGCCTTCGAGGACAGCTGGTTCAAAATTCATCTGGACGGTTACGCCGAGGCACGCCGCGCAGGCAAGATCGTCGTCATCGACTCGCGCCAGATCTGCCGCAGCCTGGACGCCGACGTGCGCTCGCTCCCCCGCGAGTCCGCGCCCGCTGCGCTCGAGAACTGGGCGCGCCGCCGTGGTACCCTCGCC
>URTP01000107.1 GCA_900550835.1 uncultured Collinsella sp.
GAGCCGTACGCTTGAACTGCAGAAGGGGGAGGCCTCGCGGCCTCCCCCTTTTTTGTATCTCGGGCAATTTGTCTCACATAGTAGCTGTGTTTTATAACCCTCGTTTGTCGCATCTTCTGTGAACGGGCTACAATAACTTAGTCTGTGCGATATGGAGGTGAACATGGCTGAAGCTGGTATCGGCGTTGATATCGTCGAGATTTCCCGCATGAAATCAATTCTTGAAAAGACGCCGTCGTTTGCTCGGCGTGTGTTTACCGAAGAAGAGCGTGCGTATTGCGATGCATCATCGCGTCCCGCTGCTCACTATGCGAGCCGCTTTGCTTCGCGCGAGGCGGTGCTTAAAGCTCTCGGCACGGGTTTTAGTCAAGGCGTGGGTCGCAAGGATGTTTCGGTAACGCGTGATAAACTCGGCAAACCGAAGGCTCTGCTTTCTGGTCGTGCTCTCGAAATCGCCCAGGATTTGGGTGTTGTTGAGGTCGCTCTTTCCATTACGCTTACGGGAGACTTGGCCGTTGCGAATGCCATCGCGATTACCGAAGATGCTCGGCCTAAGCCAAAAGATGAAAAGGTGAGCACCAAGAAACGCGTTGCGCAGACATTTAAAGAGGCTCGCTCTGTATTAGATGAGCTCGAGCAGCTGCAGAATTCAGCATTGACGGAGCACCTGGGCGATGCTTCGCAAGATACGCTAGGAGCATAGATGAAACCGGTTTTGAGTACCGAAGAAGTCGTTCGTCTCGAGGATATCATCGAACGCGAAGGGACTTCGAAGGCCGAGCTTATGGAGCTAGCGGGTGAGTTTGCTGCCAACGAGGTCTTGAAGCTCAATCCCGATCGGGTTCTCGTTCTGGTCGGTTTTGGTAATAATGGCGGCGACGGTTGGGTTGCCGCCGATATCCTGAGCCACAAGGGTGTGGACGTGGATATCGTTTCTCCGGTTGAGCCGGATGAGATTCCTGCTGCTCTGGCACGTCATGTTGCTCGTCGAACTGCCGGCCGCGATGTGCACGTTTGCGTCGGTCCCTCGCGTGACGAACTCGAGGTTTTGATCGATAAGGCCGATGTTGTTGTCGATGCCATTTTTGGTACCGGTTTCCACGGGAATCTGCGTGCGCCGTTCTCCATTTGGATTCCTACGGTCAATGAATGCGCCGATTGTGTCGTATCCATTGATGTCCCCTCGGGCCTGAATGCCGAGACGGGCGTTGTTGATGACGACTGCATTCGTGCCGAGCGCACGGTGACGATGATTGCGCCCAAGATTGGTCTGTATAGCGCTGATGGTCCTGAGTATGCTGGCGATTTGATCTGCGGCAATCTTTACGACCGTCTTGACGAGGTCATCGATGATGTCGACCACGCCGCCGAGATTGTCGAGCCCGGTGACTTAGTTGATTACTTTGCTCCGCTACCATCGAATATCGATAAGTATTCCCGTGGCTCTGTGCTTATTGTCGCCGGATCTGCGCAATATCCTGGTGCTGCCATTATGGCGGCCAAGTCTGCAGCTCGCGCGGGTGCTGGTTACGTGGCAGTCGCGGCTCCTGACGCCTGCGCCAATCTCATTCGCATGGCACTTCCTTCGATTCCGGTCTTTGCTATTCCGTCTGATTCCCGCGGCTCCTTTGGCGCCGCTGCGCGCATGACGGTGTGCGAGATCGCAAAGAAGTACAGCTGCGTGCTGTGCGGTCCCGGTATGACGACGTCTGCCGGCGCTATGCAGGTGGTTTCGGGCTTGCTCGAGCTTGATGTACCGCTAATTTTGGACGCCGATGCACTCAACTGCCTTGCTAAGATTGCCATTGACGGTATTGATAGTAACCCCGAGATGTATCGCCGCGAGCAGCCGTTGGTTATGACGCCGCACTATCGTGAGCTTTCGCGCCTGGTTGCCGGTGACGAGGTGAACGACCTTGGTACCGCGATTGCGGCCGCGCAGAAGGTTGTCTGGGCTGCAGGCTCCGACAATCTGGTGGTCATTGCCAAGGGGCCGACGACGGCTATCTGTGGCGTTGAGCGCGTGCTGCTGCCGCTCTCGGGTCCGGCTTCTCTGGCAACTGCCGGTTCGGGTGATGTTCTCGCGGGTATTTTGGCCGGCACGCTTGCCGCCATGCGCGACGAGATGGATCGTTGGGAGTTGCTGTATTCGTACGCCGTCGCACTTCACAGCTACGCCGGTTTTGCCGCGGCGACGGAGTATGGTGAGAAGAGCGTTATCGCGACCGATCTTATCGACTTGATCGGTCCTGCCATGGAGCTGGCGGCAAAGGATGCGCTCGAAGATCTGGGAATCATGGACGAAGGGTCGGATGACTAATCATGAATAAAGCCGATTTGACGCGCTGGTCCTGGGTCGAGATCGACCGCGGGGCGCTCCGTCGCAACACGAGGGCCTATAAGAACTTGTTGAATCCGCGTCAGCGCCTGTGCTGCGTGGTCAAGGCCGATGCTTATGGTCATGGAGCTGTTGAGTGTGCCAAGATCATGTATTCGGCCGGTGCCGACATGTTTGCCGTGGCGACGGTTAACGAGGGCGTTGGGCTCCGTCAGGGCGGGATTACTAAGCCCGTCCTGATTCTAAGTGAGCCGCCTATCGAGGCTATTCCTGCATTGCTCGAATTCGATATCATGCCCTCGGTCTATACGTCCGATTTTGCTCTTGCGTATGGCGAATGCGCCGTCGCGGCGGGCAAGGTGGGCAAGTACCATCTTGCCATCGAGACGGGCATGAATCGTATCGGTGTTCACTACACACAGGTGCTCGACTTTGTACGCGGCATCAGTTTCCATCGCGGCATCCAGTGCGACGGCGTATTTACGCACTTTGCCACGGCCGATGAACCTTCGGGTTGGGACTACAAGCTGCAGTGCCAGCGTTTTACCGAGGCCGTTCAGGCCATTAAGGACGCAGGTTTTGAATGCGGTATCGTACATTGTGCCAATACGCCGTCCTCGATGCTCGATTCTTCAATGCACTTTGACATGATTCGTGCCGGCATCGGTTTGTATGGTCTGCAGCCATGTGAGCTGAGTGGTCGCGTGATGCAGCTTGATCCCGTCATGAGCGTCCACGCGCGTGTGACGCGCGTGGCGCATCCTGCGATGGGCGAGGGCGTGGGCTACGGCTTTACCTACCGCGTACCGCGCACGCGCGTTCAGATCTGCACCCTTCCGATCGGTTATGCCGATGGCCTTTCGCGTACGCTTTCCAATCGTATGGACGTGCTGTATCGCGGCGAGCGTGTGCGTCAGGTGGGCAATATCTGCATGGACCAGTTTATGGTCGCCATTCAGTCCAACCCAGCACATGAGATTCCCGAGGCCGAGTATGGTGACGAGATGATCATTGTCGGCCGCGATGGAGATGCCGAGATTACCATGGACGAGATGGCGCGCCTACGCGGCACGATTAACTACGAGGTCGCTTGCGGCTTTGGTATGCGTCTCGACAAGGTCTACGTGTAGGAGTCGCTATGGGCGTCATGCACATCCCCGGCCATAGCCATCAGGCGCCGCGTGAGATCGCACTCGAGGAGATCGAGGCCGTTCTGGGCGATTGTCACCTTTGCCAGCTTTACCAGTCGCGCCATAACATCGTGTTTGGCGTGGGAAACCCCCACGCTCGCGTGATGTTTATTGGCGAGGCGCCGGGCCGCAATGAGGATTTGCAGGGCGAGCCCTTTGTGGGGGCGGCAGGCGAGGACCTCAACGGCATTTTGTCGCTGGCGGGGCTCAAACGCGAAGACGTCTACATTGCCAACGTGCTTAAGTGCCGCCCGCCGGGAAACCGCAATCCGCGTCCCGAGGAAGTGCTGGCTTGCTCGCCATTTTTGCGTGAGCAGATTCGAAGCATCTGGCCCGATATTATTGTGACGCTCGGCAACCCCGCGACGCACTTTGTGCTAAAGACCGAGATTGGCATTACCAAGCTGCGCGGCAGGTTCCACCAGATGGGGCATTTTGTGGTAATGCCCACGTTCCATCCGGCAGCAGCGCTGCGCAATCCGGCGTGGCAGGAGCTGCTGGAGGAAGACTTTAAGATGCTGGGCGACTATCTGGAGCGACATCCCGCGCCAGAGGACGCCTCGGAATAATAAGGAGCATATATGTCCCTGGAGCGCCTGGGGGTAGGTACTTACAAAACGACTTGCGCTGCCGATACGGAGTACTTTGGCGAGCTAATTGCACCGTGCCTTGAGGACGGCGATGTGCTCATCCTGACCGGTGGCCTGGGAGTGGGCAAAACTCACTTTACCAAGGGCGTCTCGCGCGGGCTGGGCGATGGGCATATGGTTACGAGCCCTACGTTTGCGCTCATGGCCGTTCACGATCAAGGTCGTATTCCGCTGTTTCACTTTGATCTATACCGCCTGGAGCATGCCTACGAGCTCGAGGATACGGGCATTTTCGATGTGCTGGGCTATGAGGGTGCTTGCCTGCTGGAATGGGGCGAACAATTCCAGGACGAGCTGACGGATGAGTATCTTTCGGTGACGCTCAAGCGTGATGAGGGCGACAGCGATGTGCGAACGATAACGCTCGAGGCGCACGGTGACCGCGCAATGGAGCTTTCCCATTTGATTGATAAGGCTGTACAAGATGAGCTTGCATAACGACAACGCGCTGGTGGTGGCGCTCGATACCTCGACCGACATGCTTGCCTGCGCGGCAAGATGGATTGATGAGCAGACGGGCGAGACGAAGCTCGTGAGTGGCGATCACATGTGTCGCCGTCACGCCAACGTTGAGCTCGTGAATACCGTTGATGGCGTGCTGGCTCAAGCCGGTCTGGATCGCAGCGATGTTGGTTGCTACGTGGTCGGCCGCGGCCCGGGGTCGTTTACGGGTGTGCGCATCGGCATCTCCACTGCCAAGGGCCTCGCGCGCGGTGCCAATGCTCCGCTGCTGGGCGTGTCGACGCTCGACGCTTGCGCTTGGACGGCGTGGAAGGCTGGCGTGCGCGGCAAGCTTGGTATCTTGGCCGATGCTATGCGCGGTGAGGTATATCCGGCGCTGTATATGCTGGTCGATGATGGCCCCGAGCGTCAATTTGAGCGCGAACACGTGGTCAAGGCCGCCGTGGCGCTCGATGAGTGGCGCCGAGCAGCGGACTGGGACCAGGTTCAGCTGACCGGTGACGGTCTCGTGCGCTATGGCAAGCTGCTGGGTGAGGACGAGACCGCCCGCTGCGTGGAGCGCGACCTGTGGTGGCCTTCGGGCGAGGGCTTGCTGCTCGCGCACGCTGCGGGTGACGGCGATCCGGCTCGCGTCCTGCCGATTTACACGCGCCTTTCGGATGCCGAGGAAAACGAGCGCAAGCGTCTTGGTCTTGCTGAGAGTGCACAGAGCGAAATTACGGGCGTTGCCGATGAGCTCGCCGGTCGTCATCTGCAGTTTCGTCCCATGGGCGCGGCGGATGCCGAGGGCGCGAGCGCGCTAGAGGCTGCCTGCTTTGAAGGTGCCGGACACGAGGCGTGGACGTCGGGCATGTTCCTGTCCGAACTGGGCGAGGACGTCGCTGCGCCGCGTAGCTGGTGGGTGGCACACGACGACGGCAAGCTGCTGGGCCTTGCCGGCGGTATGGTCGTGGACGGTGATGTGCAGATTCTGGATGTCGCCGTCGACCCGGCACATCGCCGTGAGGGCATTGCCCGCAAGCTGCTGTCGCATGTGAGCTATGATGCCCAGATGCTCGGCTGCACCACGGCTTCGCTCGAGGTCGAGGACGACAACAAGGGAGCGATCGCGCTTTATAACGCTCTGGGCTTTACCGAGGCAGGATGGCGCCGCGGCTATTATGGTGCCGGCAAGGACGCCATCGTCATGACGGCTCCGCTGCCCCTGGTGCTTCCGGTCGACAATGCTTCGCCCGAGCCGACGGCGGCAGAGCAGCGCGTATGGCCGCTGCCTGCGCCTGGGCGCTCCGAGGGGGAGCGTGCCGAAATTGAGCGCCGCCGCCTAGTGCTCGCTATCGAGAGCTCCTGCGACGAGACGGCCGTGGCGATTATCGATGCGGATGGCAATATGCTGGCCAACCAGGTGTCGACACAGATTGATTTTCACGCCCGCTTTGGCGGCGTGGTGCCCGAGATCGCCTCGCGCAAACACGTTGAGGTGATTGTGAGTGTCGTGGATGCGGCGCTCGAGGATGCCGCAGCATCGCTTGGTCTTGAGGGTGGAGCCATCGCGCCGAGCGAACTCGCCGCCGTGGGCGTGACACAGGGTCCGGGCCTGGTGGGCGCCCTCGTGGTGGGCGTTGCCTTTGCCAAAGGCTTTGCCTACGCTGCCGGTAAGCCGCTCGTATGCGTCAACCATCTGGAGGGGCACCTGTTTGCCAACTTGCTGGCGCAGCCCGACCTCAAGCCGCCGTTCATCTTCACGCTTGTCTCGGGCGGGCACACCATGCTCGTGCACGTGAAGGCATGGGGTGACTACGAGGTACTTGGTGAGACACTCGACGATGCTGTGGGCGAGGCCTTCGACAAGGTAGCCAAGGCGTTGGGTCTGGGCTATCCCGGTGGCCCCATCATCTCCAAGCTGGCCGAGACGGGTAATCCCCGCGCGATCGATTTTCCTCGCGCGCTTAACAGCAGGGGAGACTATCGTTTCTCGCTTTCGGGCCTTAAAACGGCCGTGACGCTCTACATCGAGCAGGAGACCAAGGCCGGGCGCACGATTCACCTGCCCGATCTGGCGGCTTCGTTTGAGGCAGCTGTCTTTGACGTGCAGTACAAGAAGGCCAAAAACGCCCTGCATGCCACCGGATGCAAGGAATACTGCATCGGTGGCGGCGTCTCGGCCAACCCGCATCTGCGCGAGATGATGATCAAGAAGCTTGGGCGTCAGGGGATCCGCGTAACGGTGCCGCCCTTGTCTGCCTGTACCGATAACGCAGCCATGATCGCGGAGGTCGCCCGCCGTAAA